>JAUZJE010000110.1:0-1440 GCA_032886695.1 'Waltheria sp.' little leaf phytoplasma | reverse complement strand
GTAACAATTATAATAATCTTCATCATTATTTAAATTTTCCCAACAAGGTCAATGAGTTAGTTACCAAGACGACTTACCAAAAACCGCCTCTAAACACCATTACATTACATTACATTGAATGAACTATTTAAAAGCTTTACCCTTCACAAACGGCACATCCGATTCCTCACGCAAACGCCATGTTTTAGCTAGCCGCCAAGAACTGCCCTAGCCCATTGCTTCACCATCGCTCCTAAGTAAGCCATGCTCAAGTTTGACTTTCCCAGCTGGATGACGAATCAATTTTCAATTTTTAAAAGAACAAAAGAAAAAATTCCATTGCACCATCCTTGCAGGGAAAGTCGTATATACCACTACATTGGGATTATTAATTAATTAAGAAATAAAACTGAATTAATTATTACTTAAAGAGAGTTCCACAATTTTAATGTGGAAGAATATTGCAGGAATTTCGTATGAGCAAAGATTTTGAAGTTGTCATCAACTAGTTTTCAGCACGTGCGCTGTCAACCGGACTAACGCAAGTTTTTCTTTTTCGGTTCCTTTTTTTTTCGGTTCCTTTTAATTTAACATAAGTTGTCAATTTAATGGTGTACGACTATGTTTGAGAGAGCTAGCGTGCGATAGGGAGCAGTGAGATTGACTAATAGTAAATCGAGCGTAATTGTAAGGAGTATAGTGATAGGCTAATGTGATCTTGATAAATAGTAAACTGAATGTAATTTAAGTCGGTCTCACAGCTACTATTACAATCGTTCTCCCATCCAAACCTAATGTTGTTTTGGCAGGTGATTTAGAGAAAGTTTGCGGCCATCATTTCGCATTTCAGAAGGAAGCAATGTTTGGATGAGGGGTTGACTTTCTTTGTGAAGTTTGGAAAGGGGTAATAGATAGGGTTTGCTTGGGGATGGCACCTGCAAGTTGGTCTCTTTATGATCATTGCCAACACTAATTTATTTCCTTCTATCCAGATTTTTGTGGACAATTATACGTTCTTTTTTTAGGCTTCATTATTTTGCGAATCTTTTGCACCAAGATATGGCTCTTTCATGATAATAAAATTTGAGGTACTTTTTTTTAATCTTTTTTTCGTGTACTAAAAATTCTAAGATGTTAGCAAAGCAAAAGAAATGGGTTTTTAACTAATTATCAACTTTATAATTAAAAAAAGTATTCATACTACAAAAATTAGACAACATAATTGGACTATAAATACATAATTTTTTTAGCATTTTCTATCTGCATTTAAAATTTGATTTTAGTAATATAACTATATGTATTTATAACTTATAGGTTATAGCTACACATAAAAGTAAGCTGCTCAGTTAGGTGCTAAAGTGGCTTTAATTGAGAAACATAAAATAGGTGGCATTTGTTTAAATTATGGTTGTATACCTACAAAAGCTTTTTTAAAAAGTGCTAAAGTTTGGGATTTATGCA
>JAUZJE010000109.1:0-1441 GCA_032886695.1 'Waltheria sp.' little leaf phytoplasma | reverse complement strand
ACTTGTTAATAGTTGAGAGCGTTTTATTCTTTTTGATAAACTGATTTAAGGTTCTCATCAGAATCTCATGATTGATAGTGCACTACTAGCTAAAAAGAAAGAACAAAATATCAGTCCCATTTTTTATTTTCTTGATGTCAGTAAACCCTGAAACGGATTATACTTGCATACAAGCTAATATTAAACACATACATTCATATTCGGGTGCAAATTAATTCTTTTTATTCGTGGTGCAAAAGAATTTTATTTCCAAATGAATCTATACAAGATAGGGACAATTTTCGCTACGCGTGCTGCTCTCAAACCTTTTTTTGGGTCAATTAAGTATATAAGTCTTCGATTTGGGTCAATTAAAGAACATTTTCATCAAATTGACTAACACCGTTAATTTAGGAATTAAAATTATCATTTATGACTGATTAATCTACCTCAGCCTTCACGTGACATAAACTGATTGGTTAATATTTTTTTCTTTCTTCCTTTTTCTTTTTAATCCCTCATTTCTCTCTCTTTCCCCTCGATCGGCCTTGAACGAGGTGGGTAATGTATTTTGCACAAAAAAAAAATGTACAAAATTTGCACAAAAGGGATTTGATTGGTTTAGGGATTAGATTGAATTACTATTTTATCCTTAATTTTAAGAAAAAGAGAAATAAAGTAAGGATATTTTTGTCTTTTACATATTTTTGGGCAACTTTTGTGCACTACTTTTTGTGCAAGTTGCTTTATCCGAACGAGGTTGCCAAATTTGGCCTACAATCAGCCAGCTGGCTCAAGGCTGATCTAGACCTCTTAGGGAGAGGGGGAGAGAAGAAAGAAGAGGAAGAAAAGAAAAGTGAAAAAAATATATTTTAAATTTTTAAATAAATAAATGAATAATAATTTTAAATTAGAAAAAGAAAAAGTGAACCAAGCCATAAAGTTGACGCTTGGTCAGGCATCAGCCAACAAACTATTCGTTACATATATAATTCATCTTGTTGGAAGAAAAGGACAATATGGGAACCAAAGTCCTTCAATTTGAGTTAATTCTATAAGTACAAGCACTATCTCACTTAAATCACTTCGAAGGGAAACCTTTCACTAACACTACAAATCAAAACTAACATTTTCAATGCATAAATATATAGACAGACAGACGGCTACTAATTGAAATCAGACATGAAATGATTAGCTAATCAGTGTCAATTGCCATTTCTACTAGTGTCAATGGGGAGGTCCAATCCAACCAAAAATCAAAACTAACGTTTTCAATGCATAATTATATACACTGACTGCTAGTAACTGAAATCAGACATGAAATGATTATACAACTAGTTTTGTTTTTCTTACATCAAGTCAAGGACTGACTAGAATCTTTTCTATAACTTTCGCATCTGGAAAGTCTTCACCAAGTATTCTGATTTGGTTGACAATCTCCATCAGCTTGGAAGAGTACTCC
>JAUZJE010000108.1:0-1448 GCA_032886695.1 'Waltheria sp.' little leaf phytoplasma | reverse complement strand
ACAGATTAAGATGTTAATTTATTGACACAATATCTAATTTTATTGGTCATTTCTATTAATTTGTTTATTAATGTGTACATACATTAATTAATAATTGTGATATATATATATATATATGTATGTTTGCAGATAAGAGAGGTGAGACCCGAGATTAGCCTTGTGGTGAGAATGGTCGCTACTGTTGGAAACTATGATTATGTACTTGATTGGGAGTTCAAGCCAAGTGGATCCATCAAATTTGGGGTATCTAGTATATCAATTTCTTACCTCTTTTTCGTCTTATTTATTTTTTTTTCCTTTTTTCTCATTTCATTGAATGCTTTATATTGTTGGATACAATTTTCGCCATTCACAAGATCGAATTCAAAATTTTATTTAAAAAGATTAAGTGAAACTAATATTCAATAACAATTTTGCTCTGCCCTCATTTATGAAAGCGACGAACCAATGGATGAAGTTGATTGATGAATGATAAGTTGATATCTGCAAGCTGGATCGGCATTATGGGCATTAATAGTGAAAGAGTGGTCCAGTACTGGTCCATGCATCTTGATTTTCTTCATTTCCCTGGCCTATAAAATTATTAGGCATATAAGCCTATTAGACCGACAAAAGATCCTGTGTCACATAAATGGTGTCTCACTTGGTGTACCATTAACAAATTTGAGGGTATAAGGGTAATTTTACAGGGTGTAGTTATGTGGGGTAGGGTATATGAATGAACAAAAAGGACACGTGGCATTCAAATATGAGTGTGACACAAAGTGAGACACCATTTATGGTACAGAGGATCCTTAGCCTATTAGACCCTATATTAGTTATAGGATCCACACGACCGGACAAGAGAATATCGCACGTTTTCCATTAATTGATCTAATAATACTTCAGGCATTACCTGTCCGCAGTTGTGTTCTTTTTTACATGACAATCCAATTGCAAGCCTATCCATCTAGATTTCCAATCAATCCTTCCATTTCGTACAACCATATATGGTGACGTAAATTTCTTTAACTCTAATATAATTTTGTTTGTCTTAATTTCTTTGTATATGTATAGGTTGGTCTAACTGGAGTGTTAGAAGTGAAGGCGGTGCCATACAAGCACACGGACGAGATAAAAGAGGAAGTTTATGGAACATTGATCGCGGACAACACCATTGGGATTCACCACGATCACTTCCTTACTTACCATCTCGATCTTGACATCGATGGCGATGCCAATTCCTTTGTCAAGACTAACTTGGTCACTAAACGAGTCAAAGAAAACAACATACCAAGGAAGAGTTATTGGCAAGTGGAACATGAAACGGCCAAGACTGAAGGAATACTTAGTGTACGAGCTAGAACTAAAGGGCCTAGAATAGCAGTTCTAATAGTTGAAGCTTCAGCTTGAAAAGCTTCTTTATAAATTCCATTAGCAAAACCGTTAATTCCTAAATTAGTACCTCC
>JAUZJE010000107.1:0-1449 GCA_032886695.1 'Waltheria sp.' little leaf phytoplasma | reverse complement strand
TCATGTGCCGCCCTAATTGCACTAGTAATGTATCAACCAACGTATTCAATTCAAAGCCACATTTTGAACCCATTATATTTAAAATAAAAATAATAAGCATATGAAATTAAATGTGATAGGAAATCAATTTGACGAAGAAGTGAGTTTATCAATAAATACGAGACAGAGAGAGGAGTGGAATCAATCTACTGATTTCAGTAGAATAAAGGCTGAAGTGAACATTACACCAAACTAACTTAAATACTACCTACTACCTCTGCGTTGGGAAAGTTGAATTGGAAAATGAGATATTATTTCACTATGTACACAAACAACACAAAACGCATGACAATAGTGACATGTTGTCTGTCTGTCATGTGTCCACGGGTCATGCCAAGCCGGCCCATTGGACACATTGAACTGAAACCTACGTCCAGCACCGAGTCCAGTCCACGTTTCTGTTTTGTGCGAAATCGAAACAAACTGCCTAAGCCCCCTCCCCCAGTCACCTGGACTGAACTAATGAAGTTAGTTCTAACGAACGACTACATTCGCAACCCAATTCACCGCCAGGGGCCCGGTTTCGTTTTCTACAGCCATGGGAGAAGGACATAACATATCCTTAATCACTTCCCCTTGAACTAAGCATCGAGTTGAAATAAAAACTCCACTCCTTTTGTCAGATTCAAAGATCATCCATTGCCTTTGCCTCTAAGTCTTAAGGAGAGTCACCCGAAAGCACATTGAATGGCCATGGCATCATCCTCGAAGGTGAGCGTACCGTACCATCAATCCTTGCTCATTTTCTTCAAACAACTGCAATTCCTTTCCTGCTGATTATTTAGGCTGCTTGATGAAGGATGATTCACACATTTTCCAGTGGCTGCGGGATTGCCATTAAGTCCACACTCATACGTCCACTAATATTATAGTCTTATAGACAATACAATTGCAAATTCTACCTACAATTATGTTGTTGTATGAATACTGCACATATACTAGGAACGAGAGACATTTTAAAATCAAATGCCTCTATGTTAATATTCTTATAAATTTACAATTGCTGTGTATGAACATAAAAGAACAGGAGCAAATCACAGGCATTTCGTGTTTTTCTTTTCCTGTGAAGCAAGGCAGGTAAAATAACTGTCTAACTTATGAATGGATGCATTCAATTCACTCAATATGTTTGAATTTGAGCAGGGTAAAAGAAAAAAAATCTACACAGGATCTATGACTGATCTTGCCTGGAATTCCAAGAAACTCTGACAAATCCCCTAATTAGCAGCAACGACATTTTGGAGCAATAACTCTAAGTCACTTAATCTGGATAGACATTAATTAGACAATCAGAATACAAAGACATACCTAAAATAACATCATTAGGCTTTAATAAAGCTTGTAAAACAGCCATATTCGCTTGAGTTCCCGAATGAGGTTGAACATTAACATATTTAGCATTAAATAATT
>JAUZJE010000106.1:0-1455 GCA_032886695.1 'Waltheria sp.' little leaf phytoplasma | reverse complement strand
CAAATTTTCAATAATCAATGCAACACAGCAGCAAAAGCTAGATGTGACAAAGATTATAGAAAACCTTTATCACCCAAAATTCACATATAACTAATTAACTATTATCATAATACCATTTGTTCCATAAGACGTGGTCAAGAAGAAACCTTACTCATCTAACGAGAAAAGACTATCAAGAAGATAAGAAGAGTACCAAGAAACACTTCATATTCTCTCATCTATAACTATAACACCTATTAGCAAATGAATGACCAAATGCAGCACACTTACAAAGAGAGAAGAACATTCTCTGCCTAGATGAATGGAAGTCATTGCCTCCAGATCTCTTGTAGATATCCAACCAGTGTTCATACAACTTTCGCTTGAGACCACAACTGGAGTTCCTGTCAGCATCCTGCATAACAAATGTTATAATCAAAACAAATAAAAAGTGCATAATCAAATCCTTAAACATGCAGGACATGGAAGCCAACCGGAAAGGCTGCTTTAACGGATTCAGGGAATAATATTCTATCTAATGGCTTAGGATTTACTGCTCAAGGGTTTATCACTGGCATCCTATGAATGTCCAAAAACTAAACAGCACAAAGCCAATTACTGTCATGCAAAATCCTACATAATTAACAGTAAGATTCAATTTTCTATTGTAATCAATTAAAACTAATACTTGATTACTTCTAACCCAAGCATGGAAGATGCAGTCCTATATTTGACCTGAAACCGGAACAAAGCCAATTTCAAACTTCAGCATGAAACTACATCATCAACATGTCAAAACCCCTCTCCTCTTCTCACTTCTTTTTCCTTTTCCTCTTTCAAAATTTAAAAGCCATAAAAAGGTGGACTGCATGTACCCAACCTCATTCTGAATTCCCTGGTGAAAAAAGCTATTCCTAAAATAGCCCAAGTAAAATCAAACATGACAAAGCAAAGAGGAATCAGGAGAAATGACACATCCTAACCCATGTGCCTCACGTCAAAAGACAGCTCAGTCATTAATATTAATTATAGGGAGGGTGGATGAAACCATAATAAAATCTCCTGTTGTGAGAAGAATTCTGCTAGATGGTTACAAAATATTACAATTAAGAAAAAGTACATTAGAATGCAAACATAACATACCTTAAGAAAACACTCTCCTGTCCCTACCCACTGGCACTTTGGTATGTCAGCACAAGGCACCTCCCAGGTATACTTCCATTTCTTCTTTGCCAAATCTTCAACCTCCAGTTTTGACAACTTATACTCAACATGTTTCCTAAATGAACTGCAAAAAGAAATGATATGCAAACCTCAAAATGACAACCCCGTAAATAATGAAAACTGATGGCCAAAGGATCATGAATAAAGTATTGTGTAAAGATTGTCATCGCCAGATAACCAATCAACAAATACATGATATCAGAAAAAATAAGAACAATAAGAATAAATAGCTAATCAACCGTGAGGAGACAT
>JAUZJE010000105.1:0-1459 GCA_032886695.1 'Waltheria sp.' little leaf phytoplasma | reverse complement strand
AAGCAATCCAGCTTTTGTTCTTCGAATTTCGGCATTCATAGCAACCGTCGTAGCCCTGTTCTTCTACATCGCAACGGCTTCCGATTCCTAACATATTATTTTTATCAAACAAAAAGAAAAGAGAAGCACTGAAACTAATAGAGGAGGGAGAGGGAGACGGATTGAAACCTAACTTGGAGGGCGGCGTCGAGTTCAGAGTCAACAACGCCGTAAAGGCCGGCGAAAGCGTCATCGCCAATGACGATGGCAATAAAAAGAAAAAACAGCAGCATGGGGAGGAATAAGAAAATGAAAAGAAAATAGAATTGGCTGCAGAGCCTGAAGCTTGCAAATCTGGGTATTGGCTTATTAACCGTAATCCTTCTTTGCTTCCCATCAGTGGCCAAATTCTACGTTAAACCAAAATTAGGGTTAGAATTGTGAGAATGTGGACAGAACAATACTCCTTTTATAGAGGAAGAAAATCCATTTATGAGGCCCAACATTGAATACAAATAAGTTGACTTTTCAAGGGGGCAAAAACGTCATATACTATTGCTTTGGAGAAGAGAATGGACGGCAAAATTTCCTTTACATACCATGCAAAATTAATAGATAAGATAGTAGTGATTAATTACAGAATACCCCCATGTCTTTAGGAATTTTGCACCTCTATTAGACCCTAACCTATTGGACCCATTAACTTGTTAGATTTACCAACTTATTAGACCTACTAACTTAATGGAACTACTATCCATTAATATCATTATTTTTTGAGAGATATTTTAATATCATTTATTTATTATAAAAAACTTAATTTAACAAAGTCAGTTTTCAAATATATCTATACATCAAAGTAGTAACTCAATTGGGCACTGAGCCTTTCTGAACCTCTTAACAGAGTACCTCCCGGCAGTGTGTGGCACATAGGTGGCATGCTTGGCAGCTTGGACACCAATGTAGTCACTCAAAGAGATATCAGTAACCTAGAGTAAACAAAAAAAACCAGTCACATCACTGCATAAAAGAATCAAAATTATCAATTCATTCCTATTTCCAAATATATAATTCAAAAACCTAGCATTTCATACATCATACTGGCAGACCACACTACCAAAACAAAAACTTTTTGCTCACCCAATAAACAATAACCCAAAAAAGAGACAACGACAAGTTTAAAGGTAAACTATAATGGTCAACATATATTACGTTTACAACCCTATACTTTGAACTATGATTAACAACAAAGACAATAGAGACAAGTAAGCTTGAATCAGTGAAAATCAATATCTAAGCCACAAAACATGCCCATTCCATCAATCAATCTAAAACCCTAATTTTTATTTCTTCCTATATAAAAGAGGTATTTTACAAAATATCAAATATTTAGAAAATCAAAATACAATCTTAACATATTTATTGCCTTTCGGTGAAATTATTTATGATTATTTTGATCAATTAAAATCTGCAACCAAAGGAT
>JAUZJE010000104.1:0-1465 GCA_032886695.1 'Waltheria sp.' little leaf phytoplasma | reverse complement strand
CCACTAAATAGGTTATTATATGTTAAATAGGTAAATATATTTATGTTTATTTTTTATTAAATAATATTTTGGAGATAAAAGGCCAGGCTTAGGCTTAGAATTTTGAAAATAGGCTTGACCTGTTTAAGCCAAAGCCTAACCTAACCTGGCCCATTCCCACCCCTAGCCAGATCCAACCTGCCATTTCTTGCCGAACTTCTACCCACGGGATGAAATTGAAGAAAGCGTACAAGACGAAGAAATAATTAGCATGTTTAGTTTCCTTTTCCTGTTTTAAATTTGAATTTATAATTTCATGATCTCAACTATTTACTTTTTTTGGATAAATGAATACAAATATTTCTACTACCATTACTTCTTCTAAGATATTAGTTTATTATTATTTATTTAATATTTATTATATTAATTAATATAGTATTAGTTTATTAGTATAATGTAAAATAAATAAAACAAAGAAATTCTTCTAAGATAAAAAAATAAAATAAATAAATGACAATAAATATAAAGTCCATCTAATCTGTAAAATATACTATTGAAAAACTTTCAAATCAATCAAATTAAAATTCTCCTTTCTCATTTTCTCCCTTAATTCTATTTTTTAGGAAATCTCCAAAAATTCTTTCATTTTCTCTAAGTCTTGGATGTCATGATTATCCTTATTTTTCTAAAGTAAAAATTATCTCTAGAGTAAAAGAGTAATTCTGCCATCCAATCTTAATTTTGATAGGCACCAAATCAATTTTTATATTAAAATAATATTTTAAATATTTTTATTTAAAAAGTTAAATTTATTTCCAAAAATTAATTATATAAAAATATTTAAAATATTATCCCCTATCTTAACCACGTCCCCCTCCATCTTTCCATCGCTGAACTCTCTCTCCCCCTCTTTTCTATATATAGTTCTTGGCCAGCAGCTAGCTGTAGCTATAGATTATAAGCCATAAATAGATTATCAATCAAGTTGAGTCCTAGTTGGATCGATCTGCATATTAGAAAAATAGGTTGGAAGCCATGGCCTTGGGGTTGGGGCTCAACCTACAGCAGGGCAATTGTTCTGTTATGTTGTATTGCATTTCACAGGGGGACGTGGGAAAGAAGAAAAAAAAAGAAAAAAAATTCGTTGATATTTTAATTTAATTTTATATAAAAATATTTAAAATATTATTTGAAAAGAAAGCACCATATTTGTCTCCATAGTAAAAAATTATTAAATCCTTATGTATGAATTATGAAACCTATTTTTCTATGTTTCTTCGTTTTTTCCTCCCGTCTGTCCTTCCAATTCCCAACCCAAGATTACTAAAAAATTGAATTAACAGATTTTAGATTTTTTTTTCTATTTATACTCATGAAGCTACTAATTTAATGCATTGCTTGTTTCTTTAACATCAAACCCAAGGCTAACTACTTTTTTAAAACCAGGAATTGGGACAAAATTACTTGCTATTAAAGCAGTATTTTT
>JAUZJE010000103.1:0-1467 GCA_032886695.1 'Waltheria sp.' little leaf phytoplasma | reverse complement strand
GGCAATTATTGATATACATCATATTACTCATCGGCAATTGGCAATAATACATACATTTATCCAAATTAATGATAACTTTCGAGCCATTAAAATTTTGAGTAGATAATGTCATAATCTACTAGTAACAAAATTTCTTTTTATTATTATTATCAATAAAAAATATAAAAGTATTTAAGATCAACTAGCCAATAAGGACCCATTTAATAATAAGTTATGATTGGGAGTTACACATTTTTTTTACTTATTATTTGCTTTATATATAGAAAGAAAGAAAAAAAAAAAGTAGAAAATGGATGCCATAAATAACAAAATTGTTCTTCTTCAAAACTATAAACTTCCTGATCTTTATACATGTGTATGAGTTGTACCTCTCAAAAATTTATAGTACTGTTCTTATCTATCCTATGGTGGTAGGTGTAATATATATATTAATAATTAGCTTAATTTTATTATTATGAAAATGACTACTACACTTAGGTGATGAGAATCAATACATATTTTTGATGAAAAGTACATTACTTAATCAAATTGCATGTGATCTGACTATGAACTCCCATCTTAATTTCTGATCCACTCAATGTTATACTACTAGTTTAAGACTTGTATAGTTGTATTGAATATAAGCCTCACGAGCTATCTCACACTTTCTGTTGGATCGCCACGGATTTTACCATAAAGTTCTTCTACTTTATTAGAATTAATTAATTAACTAATGATTTTTTTTTCCTTTTATAACAAATTAACAAGTTCCAGCAAACACAGTGGGTAGGATTTGAACCTCAACTTTCTTCTAAATGGACATGGCACCAATCATCAAATGCTAAGGAGCTATTTCAATCTTATAATAAAAATAATTATTGAGATTTAGTTTATAATGTTATTTATAACCAATAGAGTTCAAAACAAATTTGAAAACCAAAATACCTTTAAAGATACTAGGCGAGCTTCTTCTTATATTTCTTCTCCATTGACCTGTTAATTTGTCCTAGTGCATTGAACCACATAGATGGAATCAAGTGTTATTTACGTAAAGACGATGAAGTTTTTGACTTGATTTATGATTATGATGTTGATATTATCCCGACAATATTATTACAAGATAGATAATACTTGATTGATTTTGGATCATCCAATTAAGCCATGACAAGTTATATCATATGATAATAATAATAATAATAATAATAATTATAATAATATCACAATGATATAAGTGTATACACTTATCAATAGAGATTTATACCTCTATCATAAAAAAGCAGATTGTTCTCTTTCCAACATTCATAATAATATCTCCAAAAAAAAAAAAAAACATTCATAATAATAATTATCAAATAAACTTTAAATCTCGAATCTAACAAGTCGAATGAAATATTAATTTATTATTTTATTTCTCCTAGATATTTCATAATTTTTTGCAGATTAACTGCAATAGCATCATTTCCGTTTAAGATTAATTGCTTCAGGCCA
>JAUZJE010000102.1:0-1474 GCA_032886695.1 'Waltheria sp.' little leaf phytoplasma | reverse complement strand
AATAAGATTTTTTTATGAAATTATCAGTCATTATTAGTTTTGGGAAGGTATCTGGCTTCTTTTGCTTTATCATTATGATGTTTATCTTGGTAAAGGGATAAAGTTTTACGAACAGGGTAGACAATAGTTATCTTTTTTTAATGTTTGATGATATGCATAAATTAATACAAGGTCTAAATTATCTCCATGGTCCCCTTAACTTTCCTCGATGTAAAGGTTTTGTCTTTATACTTTTTATTGTTAAAATTTCATCCCTCAATTATTATTTTGGTTAAAAGTTCGTCAAACCCTTAACTTCCGTTTAAGTTGTGTCAACGACCGAGTTGAGTCAGTGTTCCGTTAGTTTTCTCTCATTTAAGCTTGGTCAATGTTGACACATCAGTGTACCCGACGGGAATAGTTACTGCGCCCACTGCAGTAGACACCCGAGTCAAAGACAAAAAAAAATAAAAAAAGTTTGTCCATATGGTTTTATCGGTACAAATTTCATCCTTGAACTATTATTTTAATTAAAGTTTCGTCAAATTTTTAACTTCCATCTATTTGTTTTCATTTAAGTTTGATTAACGTTGACATAAGTATTTTTAATTGTTTTAAAATTTTAATTATATTAATTTGAAATTTTATTCTTTAATAATTAATTTAATTATCTTTAACTTCAAAAATTATTTTTTAGTATTTACAATTATTAAATTTTAAATATACTTTTTTTAAAATAATAAGTAAAAAATAAAACAATAATAATTACTACTTTAAAATTTTAAATATTTTTTCCTTTTTTATTCTTTTATTTAATTTTTTAATTTTAAAAATTAATTAACCTTCCATGTTTAAACTTGTTCATCTCTTTCCATGCTTCCTCAATCAAATTGCTCATGTGTTTTCTAGCCGATTCCTCGGACATTCCAGTTTCACGCATGTAATATACGACTCCCGAAGTGTCACCCCTCTCTATCTCCCGCTGAATTATTATTAATTAATTAATATAAAAAGAGATGAAAGAAAATGAAACCATCGAGTTAAAATTCAGAAATTAATAATAAGATGAATAAAAGCAAGCAACAACAGTTGGTTAGAACGGTTCGACACAGCTGAGTCACTTAAATAAGATTTCGAGTTCGTGTTTTATGGATTGAAAGAGCTTTACCCCTGTGTAAGTCGGCTCGACTTGAAGCAAGCATTGGAAAATGTTATGTACATTGAGGTGAGTAAGTACAAGACCTACCTCGGAAGTGGCTAAGTCATTGCATAGGCGAAAGACAAGGGATGGCCAACGCAAGAGATCATCGTACTTGTCTAAGCACTGGAGCTCCTCCTTGGTAATGTTCTGGCCCAGTAAGAAGTAGGCATGAACCAACTGAAGAGGCCCCGACGCCGACATCCATGCATTCTCAATGTATTCCTCAAAAGCTGGGGCTTGCTGCTTGTTTTTAGCCCATCTTGCTTCTTGTATGAACGTCTTCAATAAATCGGC
>JAUZJE010000101.1:0-1479 GCA_032886695.1 'Waltheria sp.' little leaf phytoplasma | reverse complement strand
TTGGATTCAGAACCAAAAAATCTTGTCATGACGCTATCAAACGCGTCAAACAAAGATTTAAAGGAATAGATTACCTGGTCAAAGTTGACTTAAAAGGTTATTTTGAAACTATCAATCATGAGATTCTGATGAGAACCTTAAATCAGTTTATCAAAAAGAATAAAACGCTCTCAACTATTAACAAATGGTTAAAAGCCGGCTTCATGAAAGATGGGATCAAATACGAATCTTTATCGGGGTCTCCTCAAGGAGGAATTATTTCTCCTTTGTTGGCGAATGTATATTTACATTACATCGACCTTAAAATGGGGGAACTGATTAAAGAAGGAAAACCGATTTGGAAGGATAACCCAGAATATAAGAAAGCATGGTCTAAAAACCAACATCATAGTCTGGTAATTGATAGTCATATCAATCTAAATCCAAAAATAAGAGTTGAATATATCCGTTATGCTGATGATTTTATCATTGGCGTCAAGGGGGAATATAGTAAGGCACGCAGTATCAAAGACCAAGTTACACAATGGTTAGAACAAGATTTAAAGCTTACCATCAGTAAGAATAAATCAAAAATTGTCAAAGCCAGTAAAGGAACTAGGTTTCTATCCTACATGGTAAAGGTGAATCCCACCAAAAAAACGCGGAAAAAGAAAACCTCAAATAATTACCTAAATGGCAAGGTCCAAATCCAAATTCCCAAAGCGAAAGCTCAAGAATATGGAGAGGAATATAATTGGTTAAAAAAGGGCAAGGTGAAACACGACGAAACGTTAGCAGATAGAGACGAATTAGAAGTAATCCGAACCTATCAAACAATTGTTCGAGGAATTATCCAATACTTCTGTTTAGCTAACAATCTCGGCGTCCTAACCCATTTAAATTATCTAGCTGAATATAGCTGTTTGAAAACGCTGGCAAGAAAACGGAAAACGTCAATTGCTAGAGTTCGGAAGAAATTTAATACAGGATCAACTTGGGGGATTTCTTATCTTAATAAAGGAAAAACCCGAATTGAACCATGGGTTGTTTATTCCTGGGATAAAATTAAAAAAATGCGTAACTATAAGGGAAATCCTGATATTACCATTAATAGATGTATATTCCGAAGTCGCACGAAGTTAACTGACCGATTAAAGGCGGAATGTTGTGAACACTGCGACAGAACAACCCAACTTCAAATTCATCACATTGGGACAATTCGTAATGCGAATTACCAAAGTATCATGAATAAGAGAACCAAGGTATTGTGTAAAGATTGTCATCGTAAGATAACCAATCAGCAAATATATGATATCAAAAGAATAAGAACAATAAGAATAAATAACTAAATAACCGTGAGGAAACATTAGTTCTCGAAAGAGAGTAAATTATGGAAAGCCGGATGCTGGGAAACTTGCTTGTCCGGTTTGGACGGGGGCTGATTGTAAATAAAGCAACAAATACAAATCGTTGTATAAAACGCAATTAATCTATCCGTAT
>JAUZJE010000100.1:0-1482 GCA_032886695.1 'Waltheria sp.' little leaf phytoplasma | reverse complement strand
GCCGCGCGGTCCGCCGCGTCCCATAGCGCCAGGCCGGCCAGCGCATCGGTGTCGCAGCCGGTCGGGCCGCGGCGGCCATGGGCGATCAGGTCGTTGCCCTGCGCCAGCTTCTCGGAGAGGTCGGGAGTCGATCCGAACAGGTCCCTGCCCTGCTGGCGGCGGATGTAGAGGACATTGGCGACCGCAGACCAGAAGGTGCGGCTGCGCGGATCGGGGACGCCGTCCCGGGGGTGAATGATCGGGGTAATCGTCAGCGCCGGCGTCGGGTCGACCACGCTCATCGGCGCGTGCGGGATCGGCGCCACGCCGGGGAGGGGCGCGACAGTATAGGTCGGTGTCATAGTGTCTCCATGTCGACATGTAGAGCCGGAACAGCCCGGCGGCTTCGCGCCCCGGAATGGGCGGGAAGAGGGGTCAGCGGTGACGATCGAAGCGGTCACACGCTGGGAAGTCGCTCACGTCACTGCACCGCCGCGACCGTCGCGGCGATCAGGGGCAGAGGTGCAGCGCCGGTGTGCAAGGCTTCCGAAAGCTGGGTCAGGGCCGCTGCCGCCGCTGGTGTGCTCGTGCCGTGACCGCCGCGGCGGACGTGGACGATCCAGCTCGCCACGGCGTTGACCAGCGCCAGGTCGGCGGCGACGTGCGGCGCGATCGGGGCGAACGGCAGCAGCGCGTCCTCGTCGACCGCAGCGACTCCGCAGAGCCCCGCTGCAACCGACAGCGGCACCGGGCGGCCCCGCACGACGTCGAGTAGCTCGTGGCGGCCTTGGGCGCTGAAACCCGCGATCAGGCGGCGGCCGTAGCCCGCTTCGGTCAACAGCCGGGAGATGCGCCCGAGGCGGTAGCCGATCAGCAATGGGTTGTCGGCGATGAGCGGGTCGATCCAGCGATCGAGGTCCGCCGGCGTGCGTGGCACCTGGGTGTGCAACGAGAAGGCGAGGGCGGCATCGTCCCCCGTCACCTTGAGCGCGGCGACGGCGGCCGCGCGCGGCACGGCGCACGGTCCGAAGACGCGCGTCGACACCGCGGCGATCGCCACGGTCTGCGAAAATGTCATGGGCTTGTCCTGGGATAAGAGACCTCGCCGGGCGAGACTGGGACGAAGGCCGGTCCGGAGTTTTCCCTCTCCCTTGCGACCTTCAAGCGCTACACATCCGTTCCACACGTCACAGATCAGAATTGTCGACACATCGACATGTTGCTTCTGTAAAGCCCCGCCGGCGTCCGCGGAGTTGCGCGTAACAGCAGCGCGGCTAGGGTGACGCCGATGCGCACCGATCTCGACCATCTGCCAAGCCCCAAGCGGCAGGAGCTGGCGCGGGTGCTGACGATCCTGTGCGACGAATTCGATCGGGCGCTGGCGGGCCGCAACGCCCCCCAAGCCAAGTCGGCGAAGCTGCTGAAGGTCGTGCTGTTCGGGTCCTAAGATTCCTAAAGCGAAAGCCAAAGAATATGGATATGAATATAATTGGTTGGAAAAGG
>JAUZJE010000099.1:0-1489 GCA_032886695.1 'Waltheria sp.' little leaf phytoplasma | reverse complement strand
TAATTGGGTTTTTTTTAATTAAAAAAATATAAACAATTCTTCTTTAGTTTTTTAGTTGAAGTCTTGGCAATTTGCATTGATTCCAATTTTGTTCATGGTCATGGACCACAAGCAAAATCTGCAAGTAATTCAAAATTGGCAAGGCTTCTACAATAAAATAATGAAGTTGTTGGGAAGTCCATATATATAAATGAAGTTTGAGAATTTAGAATTTTTTTTAGTCCTATAAAAAGTAAAAGATAAGCTAGTAAGGGTAAAAAAGTTGAAAAAGTAATCAAGCAGAAAAGCATGCGCATTTGACTGGAATTCTCAATTATGATTCAATATTCATCTAAACAATCTAGAACCATTGAAAATTATTATAGAGGGTCTTCTCCAAGCTTCTCCACCCTTTTCTTCCCTCACAATCCTACTAAGGCTCCATTTGCTAAGGCCGGTGAATTTCAGTGCGTTTAATTACCTTTTTTGAAACTACACTCACCGACAATGCATTGACATAAGCATAACTTAGCATCAAAGCCTTTTAGCTCATAATCCTCCATCCTCAATCTTGACTCTTTGTAGTTACTTTAGATCACCGCTATATACTTGAAAATTCACTTGGTTATATGATAAACAATCAACTCAATAGACGGTAGAAAATCAACTACCCCAATGATTTGCTATGTAATCAAGTAAATTATCATGTATATTATGGACAAAAATAACAATAAGGAGTTCATTGTAAATTGTTTCATATATATAGATCCAATTACAAACAATAATATATAAAGATTGATTCACAAATTAATATAATTTATAAAGACAAAAAAATATAAAATTGATAGTATATGGATACCGAAAATGATTTATCCACATCACATCAAAACTTTTGATATCACCAAACAAAAGAATTAAAAAAAACTTTTGATATCAAAACCTCTTTGACATTGTTTATTTATTTATATATACATAATGTAGTAATGTACCCTTAATTGGCCTTGGGAAAACTCTGCCAATAATTGATAGAAAGCACATATTAAAGCCTTGAATCTTGAGAATTGATGCCCAAAAGATGAAGTGGACCGTTTGTGGCATTCAATGGCTAAAAGCGTGACCCGTTGGGCTTTTGGCCCAGAGCCGAGGACAATTAGAAGTAGATAAGCTTGATGGCTTTTTGCTCGTCGATGCATATTAATTATTTCCAAACTAAAGCAATCATTTATATACATTATTATTGGATCGGTCACTACTACGGATTTTGGACTAATAGTTAAACATATCATGCATGCATGTCTACATATCCAAAGCTGGCTAGCTGTTGATCAATAGAGGGAGAGAGAGTAAAGTTCTTTTATCACTATTACATCGGAAAGTTTAGCTAATTTAATTATTATTAGTAACGAAGAATAAGGGATTTCTTATCCAAAAGATGAAAATGAAATTAAGAGTTTTTTGTTAGTTGTAAATGTTAATATTTATTTGAATTATTTTAAAGAACAGTTTTATA
>JAUZJE010000098.1:0-1490 GCA_032886695.1 'Waltheria sp.' little leaf phytoplasma | reverse complement strand
CGAAAAGCGACACACGGAATAAATTGCACTTTATCTTTAGTGTTAATCGCTAAGTTAAAATCAATTTTGGTGATTTGTTCGTTGTCACTGTTAAGGTATTGTTTTTCTAAGTCATGAGTTAGACGACCAATTAATTGCACTTTATTTAACATGGTTTAATTTCTCTTTTCGATATATTTTTTTTAATTTTTGCATAGCTTGTGCTTTCATGTTTTCGACTTGTTTTAAAGATAAGTTTAGTTGTTCAGCAATTTCTATGTTGGTATAACAACTTTGGTAATCTTCGTTAATATTTCCCAAAGGAACCCCAAAACTAAAATGGATAATTTGAAATTCCTTTGTACTTAATATCGTTTTCATTTTTTTTAAAAAAAGTTCATGATAAACTTGGATTAACCATAATTGATGGGGATTTAAAGAAGGTGGCACCAAAGGATAATCATAATTATCTATCAAACTCATTAAAGTAATCGCTTTAGTCATTTTCCGAATTGCTTCGGAAATCGCTTTTTTAATATGTGGTTTCGCATAAGCTAAAAAATCATAACCTAAATCTTGGTAATGTTCGAGGGCTTTGTTTAAACCTAAAATCCCTTCTTGTTCTAAATCTGCTCGAGTTAAACAACGCGGATAATATTTAAATTGATAAACTATTTTTTTGACTAAAGGTAAATGTAATATTATTAATTTTTCACGTAACTTAAAATTACTTTTATCTTTTAAAAAAAGTAAAAATAATGTTTTTCGATTCATGAGTTCCCTTTCTAAAAATATTTTTAGAAAAGCTGAAAATTAACTTTTTATTCTTTTTAAAAAATAAAAAGACCAACTGATAAGTTGATCTTAATGATTATTAATCAATTATTTAATTGTAATACTTTTGGGGTGCAGTGCATCCGCCCCCACACGTAAAATACGTAATTGTTCTTTTTCTATATTGATTAATTTTATTTTTTCATTCACTTCCTCAATTTCTTTTTGGATTTCGACATAGCGTTCTTCGACTGTTTTAATTCGGTTAAATATTAATTTTTCGGAATCTGATAAAAATTTAAAATTTTCTTCTAAATCATTTTTTAAATCTTCAGCACGAGTTAACACGCCTTGGTAGTATTTTCGGTCTGCTTCTAATATACCAATTTGAGATTTTATTTCGGATATTTCTTCAACTATTTTTATTAATTCTTCTTGGAGTTTTTTAATTTCCGCTTGTAATCTAATTCTGTCATCAGGCGAAGCCAATTTTGCTGCTGCTTCTTTTTCTTTCAGTTCTTTTTCTTTAGCTTCTTTATCTTTTTCTAATTGAATTAATTTTCCTTTTAAAATAGTGATGTTTTGGTCATTTTGATCTAAATTAGTTTTGATTTCTTTAATTTTAGCTTCGTTTTTTTCTAAAGCTTCTTGGATTTTGGCTTTAGCTTCTTGGGTCAGGTCTTTTTGGTCATGAAGGTCTTTTAGTTCTTTTTCACATTTGTCTAATTCCCTTTCCC
>JAUZJE010000097.1:0-1497 GCA_032886695.1 'Waltheria sp.' little leaf phytoplasma | reverse complement strand
GTATCATTTGACAGCTCAATAAAGGAGTAATAGAGGATGTTGTTCCATTTTTCATACCATTACTAACATAAAAATAACCACCAATTTGTTTACGAGAATGATTGGGCTTCTGCCCTTAACAAGATTCTCTCCATATTTTTATTTTTATTTTCTTTCAAAAATAACATTAAACACAGACGGAGAGAAGAGGAGGAAGATTGAACCAGTATAATAGTACGTGAAGAGATTAATGTTTAATGGAAAGATGGCCAAGTCAAGTGTTATTACCAATTCCCTTTTGCCACGTGGCCGGTATAGATGATCCCAGCCACATGGCATGGACCCATTGGACAGAAATCACCTTATTCGCTTCTACTATTTATTACATGCTAATTCGAAGAGAACTGATAATTATGATTCAAGAGCAAAATCTCCTTAAACATTCCTTAATAATACTTGAATTGTTGATGATACGTTTTTTTTGAGTGAGATAAAAAAGACATAATAAAAAGACTTGATGTATCCATATATAATATCTTATGGGTCTTGCTACGGTGCACCAGCACAATAATGTGCACCGGTGCACCAAGACTTATAATTAGAGCAATTTGCTCTGTCTATTGAGACTATTTGCTATTTTAATCTCTGTAGAGCATCTGTAGTCACTATCGTATTCACTGTCGGCTATTTCAACATCTCTAGAGCGCAATTATAGGTCTCAAGTTCAAATCTAAGCAGTAAACCTACAACTGGGACTATAGATGCTCCAGAGAAACTGAAACAGTGAAGAGTGAGTACAGTAACGATTACAGATATTTTACAGATGTTAAAATAGCAGATAGTGCGAACAAGCAGAGCAATTAGTTCTGATATGGCTTTGATATAGGCTTTTGGTGCACCGTATGCACGGTAACGTTGGTGCACCATAGCAAAATCCTAATATATTTTCTATATCAACATGACAAATGTCAGGTTACATCATCAACCTTTTTTTCTAATATTATTTTCTATATCAACATGACAAATGTCAGATTACATCATCAATTTTTACGCATCAATAAAGAGTTGGGTGTTAATTTGAGAAACAACAAAGAGTTTAGTCCTAAATTAAATATTTCACTATAGTTGAGGCCAAGGCTTTTATATATATGATATGATAGATATATGGTATTGGATTCGGCATTTATATGCTAACTGAGCCTAATAGTAATAATATAATAGTATTTGGGTATATTTCGAATTCCATAATAATATAATAGTATTTTAATAATAATAGAAAATAATATAATAGTGTTTGGATTTGGAAATTAGAAGGAGACAAAACAAAAGAGTTTGGGTATATTTCGAATTCCTCCTATATATTTATATATATATATATCCCTTCTTCCTTGTATGGAAAGGAAAATTTTCGCCTCCTCTTTCATATGAATTACGATGAGCAGTCGACTCTTTCACGGTGAAATATCTATCGCTGTATGTTTTAGAGTATAGACAAGGGTCGTGAATGTGTGAGAGTCT
>JAUZJE010000096.1:0-1502 GCA_032886695.1 'Waltheria sp.' little leaf phytoplasma | reverse complement strand
ATTATGTGTGCACATCACGCACGGGTTTAACCTAGTATTTAAAAAGTCTAAAATTTATCTAAACTTTTTGAAAATATTAGTATTTATCTTTTTTTTTAAAAGACATTAGTATTTATCTTTATTTTTTGTTTTATTATATTATTTAATTTGATAATTATTTTATAATTTTATTAGAGTTTTTTATGGCAAATTTTTATTATAATTATTTATATCACTGTATTAGAAAAAATATTTTTTAAATAGAGTATGTGCGCATTGCACACATATGGGGTATTCTAGTATTATTAATATCTTTTTAGAAATTATATTTATTTGATGACGTAAAACGCATCAATGTTAAGTGCATTAACGTATCCAAATTAAACTTAAAAAGTATTTAATTATAAGCAAGCTAGAAAAATCATCATCATTATCATTATCACTAGAAAATCGAACTCAAGACGTTCACTCTATCTTAAAAATCAATATAATGTGCTACGTTTATTAACATGCTAAAATTTAGATACTCTATTCCCTCAAAAAAAAAAATTAGATACTCTATTTCGTTATATGCTAAGCTTCAAAAGTTAAAAGCAGGGTTCTGAGAATCGGACCGTTCATAAAACATGTTCAAAATCTAATAGTTTAACATTGGTCCTACCGTGATTAGACCGGTATATAATAAAAATATTTTTATATATTTTATAACTTTCTTATATATACAAATATATTTATTACTTTAAAAACAAAATTTATCTTTATAAAGAAGTTAATAAATCATTTTTTGTACTAAGATAAACCAATGTAAGTAATATAGGTATTACAAAAAGTCAAAAATTATGAGACTATTTAGGTACTATAAAAAAAAAAGCATCTCATTTTTTCCTACTTTTTTTTAATATTTTGAATTTGATAATTTTTATCTGTTTTATATGTATTTTTTAGCTTTTTTAAATTTTTTTTATTATAACCGGTTTAATGGTTCACGATTTTTAGCCAATTTTTACCGGTTCGCTTGTCAACAGGTTCAAAAAATTGAACCAAACTGTTTATACTATCGGTTCCTAATTGAACCGATTCAACCGGCCGGTCTAGTCCGGTTCTCAGAATATTGGTTAAAAATGTCAGCAGCTCTTTTGAAAATAATAAAAGTAGAGCATATATCTTTGATATCAATTAGTTGGTAAGCTACAATGTCTCCTATCATATTAATGTGTGATCGAACTGTGTCTTTTCTTACCAGATATATTTACTGGGGTGTAAGGCACCTATATATAGTTAATTACATAAAAAAGATATTTAAGATTAAAAATTATACTTATAAATTACACATTAATGCAAAACTAGAGTGTAACACAAGTATGATCACTTCCTACATATCATTATTAGTTATATACTTAACTTCATTACACCCATACCTAAAATAGCTACTTGAGGAAAATAAATAACAGGAGTTCCATAAGAAACCCCGAAAGTTCCCCAATTACTTAAAGTAAAAGTTCCATCATTAATATCTTTATAAA
>JAUZJE010000095.1:0-1503 GCA_032886695.1 'Waltheria sp.' little leaf phytoplasma | reverse complement strand
CCTTATTGCACCTTAATAGAATAAACAATGGAACCATAATTATGGGCATGGCCATGGACTGTTTACTTACGTAGAGACTTGATGCATGATATAAAAAAAAAAAATGCTTCGGGGATAGCAATATTTCAGCTGGAGACTAAATTAATTTAAAGCGAACATGGATTTGGTATGTGTAGAAAATAATTAGGAGGGTAAGGTGAGGTAAGGTAATTAGGTACCTGTTGAGCGCAAATGAAAGCACCGAGGGAGGAAACAGCTAGAGATTTCTCAAAGGCATCGATTTTAATGTCAGTGAAGAGGCAAACCTGTACCTAATTCTTTTCTACCTATACCTATAATATGCACAGACTATGAACACCAGCAGCAAAGGCAGCACAAATCGCAGCAAGAAAAGAGAGTAAAAAGAGAAAGGAAAAAAAAAAAAAAAACCTAATGTGTAGGAGAGAAGTGCGGAGGAGAAGATGCAAGGGGGTTTCACAAACCAAAACATGGGTTTTATAGAGGACGGCGAGGGGATTCGAGTGGTGCGGCGCGTGTCGCCGACGGCGACCGAAATCCGGTCGTCGGAATCAATAGAGAGGAGAGCGGAGAGAGAAAACGGAGGGAGAGAGAATAAGGGGGAAGAAAACCCGATAGAAGGAGAGAGAAGGGCTGAAAATTGAAAAAAAAAATAAAGAGTTTAAAATTGATAAAAATAAGAGAAATGTCCAAAATGACCTCCGACATTTGTCAAATGCCAAAACACTATTCATAAAGTAAGGAAATGGCAAAAATAACCCTCCTTAAAATGACACAATGAACAAAACATAAGACATTATCCACAAAGATGAGGGACAAACTTGTCCACAGACACATAAAGGCAAAAAAAGGAAATGACAAAAATAGCCCCAACAATTTGAGAAATGCCAAGACAAATAAATATAGAATGATGGAATATTATTAGACATAGGGGCAATAAGGGTCCATTTGGGACCATTTTTTAGTCATTTTTAATTATTGATAGATATGATTGGCCGATCGATTTGAAGGAGAATCCAATGAGCAATGTTGCCAAATTTATTCCAGCTTGATATTAAAACAATGATCTAATATTCTTATGCTTGGTTTTATTAGCTCAACTTGAGATATTTTCTTGATAATATTTAGGCACCTCAATTATCCATGTCGATTTATGGCTATAGTTTAGTGTTTGCTTTGACATAGGAAAATTCTCAAAGTACATTTGATTGAACTATTTCCTTTATGAACTTACATTAATTACAATTAATAATTATCAAACCTTTTTGGACTATACACCTCTCTTAACTACTGTTTATAAAGGGTTATTCTTAGCTTATCTCCTAAACTTTGAATTAAATCAATAATTAGTTAATAAGTATTATAACAGACCATAAAAGCGGGTTGCGACGAAAGCAAATTAGTCAAGACGACTTCGCCACCAAATAATTCCATGGAGAAGCCTGAAATGGCCTAAGAAGGAAAATTGAGGTAATCCTTAAACCT
>JAUZJE010000094.1:0-1514 GCA_032886695.1 'Waltheria sp.' little leaf phytoplasma | reverse complement strand
CCCGAATCCCCAGCACTATTCGCAGCTGCGCCAGAGGCCGTAGCACTATTTGCATAATTCACCGAGTTTGAACTCGAGCCAAATGGCTACTCGGCTGACATCACGAAAGCACGCGAAACGAACGATCTTCCTGCATGGGTAGACGGCAAGTTTGGCGCGCGAATTCGCGAAGTGATCAGCACCGATTTCGTCATTACGGTCGATGATGCCGCCAACTCGTTTGTGATCGATTTCACATATCAGGACGATGCAGACGCCTTCCTGAAGCTATTCGGAGGCATCGCCCTTGACCAAACTTAAGCCGGGCGACAAGCGCCTTAGTCCCGAACATAAGGAGCATATGCTCAAAATTTGCCGCAAAAAGGGTGATCCAAAAATCCCCGGCTCTGGCAAGAAAGCCCTTCCACCGGAGCTGAAAGAAGCAATGCGTGAGAAGACGCCGGAAGCTCTGGCGACGATGCTGGAGCTGATGGATAGCAGCCCAAACCCGATGGTGCGGCTCAAAGCGGCTGAATATATCCTGAGCCCATTCGTCGCGAAAGCTGCTCAACAGGTGGACGTGAACCATAAGCATTCCATTGCCGATATGCTTGCTGAAATTAATCAGATGCGGCTTGCCAAACCGGCTGCTGAACAACCTGTCACCATCGACATCACCCCTAACGAACCGGTCACGGTAAGAGGTTCGGAGGACGATGCTTGATTGGTTTTTGTCTGCTGTAACAGTCGTGGTTGTCTGGCTTTCGCTCAATGGCTTCCACCCATCCTACCTTGTCGGCGGCTTCATGGGCGGCATCGTTAGGGCATTTGTCGCCAAATCAGGCACGACTTGGGACAAGCTCGTTAGCGGCTTCTCTGGTGCTGTTCTTGCTGGTTTCGCTGGTCCGCTGTTGTCGAGCATCGATTTGATTTCCGGGCTGCCGGTTTCGTCAGTCGCCTTCATTCTCGGTCTGATTGGCATGTATCTTTGCGAAGGCCTTATCAACATTGCGCGGGACTACCGTGACAACCCCGGCAAGATGCGTGACGATTTGCGCGACATCGTCCTTCGCCTGTTGGGTGGTCCGAAGGACAAAGAATAGCCGTCTGTTTTCGTATATAAGGAATGACAAAAACAGACGAACAAAATCAGCTTCGACAACTCATCGAGCTTTATCACGGCGATATCGGCTTATTCGCGCAACAGGTGTGCGGGTCAACGCTCACGCCTAAGCAGCTCGAATTCTGCGAGGCATTCCGAACGAAGCGAATGATCACCTTTCGTGGTGGTGTCGGATTCGGCAAGACGCATGCAGAGGCCATTATTACGCTCTGGAGCCTCGTAACCCATGATCAGGTTCAGGTGTCTATTTTCGGACCTTCCGAACCGCAGCTCAAAGGCGGTGTATGGAAAGAGCTACATATAAGCTTTACGTTTAAATAATCTGATAAAACCTAAAATAGAAATCATACTCATTAATAAGAATAATCCAGAAGGAGTCATACCTAACATAAAACCACATATTCCTAATAAA
>JAUZJE010000093.1:0-1524 GCA_032886695.1 'Waltheria sp.' little leaf phytoplasma | reverse complement strand
ACTATCGTATTCACTGTCGGCTATTTCGAGTATATGTAATCGTAGTTATAGGTCTCGGGTTCAAATCTAAGCAGTAAACGTACGACTGAGATTATAAATGCTCCAGAGAAACTGAAACAGCGAAAAGTAAGTACAGTGACGATTATAAACACTCTACAGTTGTTGAAATAGCAGATAGTGTGAACAAACAGAGCAATTTGGTCTTATATAGGCTTTTGGTGCACCGGTGCACATTATATTGGCTGCTCCTCAGCCAACCCCACTGCAGTTCAAAAAGAACATGTCCAATACTACCCTACTCAATACGGCTACAACCCTTCCAACGCTACTCACAAGTTCGTCCGCATGCGTCTGAACAACGGTATCCTGCCTCTGGACACTCTGAGAGGAGGTGCTTGCAAAAGTAATAATAGTAACTATTGTTATATAAATGACATTATTATAAGAAATAAGAGCTATTTGTCCTAATTCTTTGCTTTTCGGTTTGACATTCTTCTTCCACTTCTAAGGACAAAATCTTTGGTGGGGCTAATTCTTGTTACCCTCGTGGAATTATCCTTGTTGCATTCTTCTGCTCCGGAGCTATCTTCTACCAATAGTGATCATGGACTAATGGCTTGCTATTACCTGTAAAATTTGTTTACATTGTCTCATAAATCGAAACATGTTTGAGTTCCTTACCAGTTGCTTACTGTACTATGGTTTTTGTCATTGTTTCTTTGGGCGTTTGAAGTGTCACGATTTTTGTTCCTTTACCATTCTTTCTGGCAAGATGTTAAATATTCAACCTTGCAATCATTTCTTTTTGCTCACTAAAGCTGGGAATTGTTTGAGTCTTTTGCTCTGCTTTTGCACATGTGGGTCTAACATTCATTTATTCCATTGTTATGATTACACCACAAAAATCCCCCCTTTTAATCCTTTGCCTCCCTTTTCTACTTTGTGACATCCCAAGCATATGTCATAACTTGCAAAAAAAAAAAAAAGTGGTAATAATAGATATAACACTATAAGCTGCATTTGATCAGTTTAACTTCATCTCATAGAAGGTAATCATTTACTCTGCTCATTTTTGTGCAGAGAACTCAACTAAACTCATCCAGGCTATAACATGGCATCGGTCCACTTTGTCTAAGCCTCCATCTTGTAAGAGCCTTGTGGCTTCTAGTTCAAAAGGTTCTTCAGCATGGACTGAATACAGGAACGACCTTTTCGATGAGTATGGAGGTATGGATTCAGGAAGCCATTCCCTAACACTAGGAAGACTATATGCATGGGAAAAGAAGCTTTATGAAGAGGTTAAGGTAAATTATTACCAATTTTGCATCTTGCTTAACAAATGCATGTATCACTTAGATTCTTCTCCAAATAAAACTGTAAAAGATTCAATAAGGAGATGGCTAAATGCTTTTTTTCTCTAACTCTTTTTATTCATCTTCTTCTACTTATGGTTTGGGTGTTTGATATGTTAACTTCAATAGGCTGGGTATAGCACACGAAATATTTATGATAGAAAATGTTCAG
>JAUZJE010000092.1:0-1543 GCA_032886695.1 'Waltheria sp.' little leaf phytoplasma | reverse complement strand
TGTTTTTTGAGACTTAAGTGCTTCTTGTTGTAAGAATTTTAATATTTTTGGGTCTGATAACATTTGAATAATTGTATTCCGATCTTCTTCAGAATAATTTTCAAGAGTATTATATAATTCACGGCGAGTTCCAGGCGGCGTTGTCACCCTCGGCGCCCAGGTACTGGGAGTCGATCTGGATGTCCGGCGCGACGGCCTTGGCCCCGGCGCGGTAGCCGGCCTCGAACCGCTTGATCAGCGCGCCCTCCTGACCACCGATGAAACCGATCTTGCAGGTGGTGCTCTTCAGCGCGGCGGCCGCACCGACGAGGAAGGAGCCCTGCTCCTCGGATAATCATGGTTTCCAAAAAAAGAAAATCAGGTTTATTATGTGATGAATTATACATAATTAATACACATTGATCAATTAGAGTATTTATCTATTGTTTCATATATGATTGGAAAAGATAAGTATTTATTTACGTATTCAAAAACATTTTTCTGAGGAAATATTATATAAAAACATCATATCGTCCCATAAACTTTATACAGTATGTAGTTCGATTGTACAAATTAAATCAAATGTGGGTGACATAAAATAATGTAAAGATTTGATCAGCTGGCTTAATTAACAAATTTCTTTGCCAGCAAGCAATTAATATTTGGTTAGAGAATTCACTCTTAATTGTAAGACCAAACTTCGATCCATACACATCCCTTCCAAGCTTCTTTGGACTCACTTTGCACCTATTGACTACCATTTAATGGCCACTCAAAAAATAATCCATGCCCACAAAAATAAATAAATAGAATAACCAATGGTAAATTAAACATTCTTAATTTTATGATTAACTTTTAATTACTTTTAGAAAAGATGAGATGACCATTTAATCTAACCATCCTAAATGATTTCCGCTTTTGAATTATCGTATCTTAATCTTATCCATGATCTCACATTTTTAATTTTAATAATGATTATAAAATCATCTCTAGATCTCAAATAAATAAAAATATTGAGCAAAAGCAAATTCCCAAAACTAAAAAAATAAAAAAAAAATACTAAAATAAAACTTAGTTGGTAGTTGCAAGAAATTAAATAATTTCGGCTTGCATTTACTTATAGCTCTACACTATATCTACCCATTCATACATACATATTATAACAACAAACAAACAAAACAAACACACTCCCACTTCTCTCTCTCACTCTTTCCCTATCTCTGAATCTCACTTTCTTTCTTTCTAGCAAAAATGGCAGCGAAGCAGAGCATAGCCATGGTGCTGGCCGCCGTCTTGGTACTAACGTTGTGCGGCGGGGGCAGCATGGCGCAGGGGCCAGCAGGGTCGCCAACGGGGGTGGCGATGGGGCCAACGGGGGCGGAGGCGCCGACCCCTGACTGCTTGACAAACTTGTTGAACTTGTCGGATTGCTTGGCGTACGTGCAAGCAGGGAGCAAGCTGTCGAAGCCCGACAAGCCATGCTGCCCTGAGCTGGCGGGGCTGGTCGAGAGCAGCCCTCAGTGCTTGTGCTATTTGCTCGATAAGAATGCCACTTCTAGCTATG
>JAUZJE010000091.1:0-1559 GCA_032886695.1 'Waltheria sp.' little leaf phytoplasma | reverse complement strand
GCAGCAGCAGCTGGAGACCCTGATGCTACCTGTGAATTTTCAGAAATATAATTTAAAAATTATTAAAAACAAGCAAGCAAACAAACCAACAAAATTAGCATGATTCTGAGCAGACTTCAGGAAAAACAACAAACAAAAGAGGAACGAAATGGAAGAGACAAGAGCAATAAGGAAAACTAGATTCCATAGGAAAGATTTTATAAGACAAGATCATACCTTTTCAACTAGGACACCTTTACGGATTGGAGGAGACTTTTGAATAGTTTTTTCCAACTTATAAGTTGCAGCATTAAAAGTCGATGCTTTTACCCCAAGCCGAGGCCAACAAGCTATCCTGTGATGTAAGAAAGGAAGAATTTTCGAGTTCAAAGCCTTTCACTTCAAAAGAAAAGAGAGCCAAGTGTGCTACAGCACAAGTAAGAACTTCTCTACTTCAGCTAAAAAGATAACATAAAAGGGGAACTGTTAATTCAAGAGCAGGGAACGAAATGTTACAGAATTAGAGATTTGAAACATACCTATCTTTCTTCTTTAATTTCTCGAAGCATTTAAAAGCTACATTCATTGGTAGAAATGGTGTATGTGATTCGTCAAAAAAATTGATTCCAATGACTTCTCCATGATGATTGATAAGGGGCCCCCCGATACCCGTCTAGCAGAAAACCGTTGGTTAAGTAATTCTTGACAAAATATTTACAGCTTTTAAGTATAAAATCAAATGAATAGCATGCTATACAACAGATGCAACTTTCAACTGGACACGGAAATATTATTTGCAAATTTGTTTCAGTGATGTAGCAGTTCTTTCACAATTTTTTGCATTTCTTTAGGCATATTACTTTTTCCTGTACATGAGCTAACAAACACTAATTTTATCAATTAAAGGATGCTGTTAGCACCAACAGTAATACTAAAGTGTTGATTCATCATAATAATAATCAAAAAAGGAAGAGGTGGTAACATCTATAGCAACCTCCCAAAATTGTACTATGCTTCAATATTTTAATTTTCCATGCCAACTGAGGCAACTTTTAACACATTAAGGGAGCTTTAAGGGGATCCACCATAAATTACAGTGAGATTACTGAAGAATGAGGGGAAAAAAGATACACCAAAAAGAATAAGGAAGCTATTATAAGACTAAGTTGGGGAAGAAATGATGAATAATTAGTGAGCACAAAAGGAGAAACTGCAAGCTATGCATTAATAGTAGAGCTGGAAGAACGACTTTGGCAACCCTCATAAGAAAATTATAGTGCTTCTTTTACATATCTAGAAAGATATGCAACCTCAATACATATTCAAGCAACTATTCTTAGAACTTCTGTATCAAAAACAGCAAAACAAAAACAAAAACTCGAGTAAATCAGACACCTCATACACTTGAAATATAAGATATAAAGTATGGAAAAAGAGGTAAACTAAGTTGCAAGTGGATCTAAAATTTCTTGAGTCAAAACAAAAACATCTAAAGGATCATTATCATCGCATAAAGTCAAAGGAATGAAACCATAATTAGCTGGATAAACAAAAGCTGTGTTTAAATAACGATCTAAAAT
>JAUZJE010000090.1:0-1572 GCA_032886695.1 'Waltheria sp.' little leaf phytoplasma | reverse complement strand
ACTAGCGATTACTGTCACAAAATGAATGACAAATAACGGTCCTCCAGAAGCAACAAGTCTTTGAAAGCAACAAGCCAAACAATAGTTTAGGTTTGCAGAAGTTCAAGGATGAACTTGTATGAAGATGTAAGATGGTGATAATACCTCCTTCAAGGGAATGTTAACACCTAATTGAGAAGAAGCTGAACGCAACCTCGCAAACCGTCGTAAGTCTCTTTCAGCAATCTTAGACTTCAACCAAAAGAAAAAAGGAACTAAATTTTGATTTCATTCTTTAGTTGCAGCAACTTCAGAGCCCAGTATTTCTCCAGAAAATACAACAGGCAAGAGGAAGTATGTGAGGAGAAAGGGACTCAACAAAGACTCAGTGAATCCCACAGAAGAAGAAAGTGGAGAGGGGGCGGTTTGCCTTGAAATGCTTGAGCAAATCAAGAAATCATGTAGAAGGGCTGTAGATTTTGACATGGAAGGACAGGAAAAAGGTGAAAGCTCTGCATGTAAGTCAGCCTGCAATTTAACTTTAAGTTCTGGGACAGAAAACTTTGGGAAAAAAAGTAACTCAATGAGAAGCAACAATGCAGCTTTACGTGGAAAGGGACTCAACAGTCTCCCCAGGAGAAGGAAACGTAGACAATTCAACTCATAAGAGGAAGTATGTGAGGAGAAAGGGAATCAAGAAAGACTCAACGAATCACACAGAGGAAGAAAGTGGAGAGGGGGGCTGTTTATCTTGAAATGCTTGAGCAAAGCAAGAAATTTGAATTACAAAATTTTGACAGCAATGCCTGATGATGGCCAAAGGGAAAAAAAGGTTGAGACTGTTGGTGAAATTCTCTCATGAAAGTAGTTGCAGGATAGTATGTTTTCCCCCTTTAGATTTCATTCTGTTGTTGCAGCAAACTTTGACAAGAATGAAGATTTATGTGCTATGAATTGCATCAGAAATGATTCGAAATGAAGAGTATGAGCATAGTGCTGGAAAACCAGGAAGGGAATGATCAATATGATGTTCATTAGTCTATTCATATAAGTTCACGGTTTCTAAATCTTTTGTCACTCTTCTATTTTCCTATCTCAACATTTTGAAACAAGATGCCACAATGGAAATATAGATGGCTAAAATTAAATGAAAGATAAACTCAAAAACTTTGCTTACTTCGATGTTTTCTAGGCGTGCGAAAGCCCCTCATCCATGTATCTTCCTCAGGGGCTAACTGTACATGCACAGGGAAGAGCCCTTCAGGGCTGCATTGCTCATGGTGTCTATTAATCTCCTCTGATGGTGCACTACTCACGGTTGCAACCGAGGCTGCATTTGCAAGAGCCAAGAGATCGGCGAAAGGAACATCCCTGAGTTCAGCCAGGTCCAGCACTGGACATTGCCTCTGCCCTTGACTATCACCTGAAATATAGGTACTCTCAAGTACCCCTGCCTGCAACTGATTAACCCCTCCTCCATTTACTCCTGTGCAATTCGCGGCATCAGAAGTAATAGTGACAACTCCATCAGCTTGAGATTGGGGAACTCAATTTGGTCAAATGATTTTAGCTTATCAAAAATGGGGTAAAGAA
>JAUZJE010000089.1:0-1573 GCA_032886695.1 'Waltheria sp.' little leaf phytoplasma | reverse complement strand
ACTTAAATTAGTTCCCACAAGGAAAAATCACTTTTACCCTTTATTCACAAAAATTAGTCTTCATCCCTATTTTTCTTTCCCTCTTAGTTTTCTCCCAAATTTCTCTCCCCTTGTCTTCAACCTTCAGAGGGAATCTATATATCACTCCAGAGCCTACTATGCCCCAACACTTCTTTCATAAGCAAAATTTAACCATAGCCATAGCCTACCCATTTCTCCACTAGAAAACAACATTCAACTAATCAGTAATCACCAAGACTAAATAAATATAAAAAACAACCAAACAAATATTCAGGAAAAAAAAAAGAACACTTAGTAGCAAATAAAGATAGGGTTTTAAAGCTCTTGAATTGGGTTCGTGGAAGCAGAAGGAAGTGATAATCCATCAAGAATCAAGATCAAAACCAACTTCCATTTATGTTAGAAACATTTGCCATGATTCTAACATTTGCAAATGAGGTAGCAGACCAACTAGCCAAACAAGGTGTGACCCGAGATGAGCCTCTAATCTGTTGGATGTAATTTGGTAGCTTTGTGTGTTAATTCTTTAATTATTGGTATTGCTAATTGCGTCTGCTGCTAGACTATGATTCTACTCATGGACTGGGGCTATGACTTTTGTACTACTTGGACTGGGTTTTCCTAGTTCACCATATCAATACTATCTCAGTTTACTTTTCAAAAAAAAAAAAAAAGAAACATTTGTCATGAAGAATTTTTTTGGACCCAATTTTTATCAAAAACAGGTGTAAGAATCGGGGAAGAAAAAAGAAGAAGAAGAATTGGGGATAAAGAATTATTTTAAGGATAAAAATGTAAAAGACTCTCTTAGGTAGAGATAAATAGCAAATTATGTAGGTAGAAATAGAATTTCCCCCGCCATAAATATTGCAAAAGCAAGTATGGAAAGCCAGCTCGCCTGAAACAAAAAAGGAAGGGAAATCAATACAGAATGGGAAAGAAATCAGTCTTAGATTAAGGGGAATAACGGTCATAAACTCAATGTATAAATAAGAGGATAGGGGAAGAAGAATTTAAGCTTATTATAAATAGAGAACTTATAATAAAATAATTAATTTATACTCAATTTCTTATTGTTGAAATTCGGGTTCAACATTAAGAGACAATTATTCCCAGCAATTATTGATCACTCTTACCTAATTAAGAGAAAACCAGCTGAATATTAATGAATACAAATCTGGTTGAGATCACTTTTCTTTTTCTTTTCTACTAGTCGCTATGCGCTCTCTATATGTATGTGTGTATATATATATATATATGTAGATAGATAGATAAAAAAAATTGAAGTGTAAATCCTTTTAAAACCTTAGAATGTAGTAAAAAATTAGATCGATCATACGCACTATACCATTTTAATTAACTCTATAGCTACATAATTTACTTTTCATGGCAATAACTGTACTTATTCGCAATTTTAACAAATACATTTTAAAATTTTATAAGCATTATTTTTAGTTTTAGTACGGACAATCACACTTAAAGGATTTTGTTTTAAATAATAAATTTTTTTTTGAATATTTCTCACTTAACACACTCCATTTTTATTAATTTT
>JAUZJE010000088.1:0-1574 GCA_032886695.1 'Waltheria sp.' little leaf phytoplasma | reverse complement strand
CAATAATTAATTATACTTCTGACTTAAAAGAATTTGTATTATTTTGTAATAAAAAAAAAATAGATTTTAATATTAATGAATTAAAAAATGAAAATTTATCTCGTCTATTTTTAATTTCCGCATAGCCATCGACCGGCCGGCTGACCTCGAGTTCTATGGCCGCTGCGGGGTGTGCGAGGCCGACCTGTACGCGCCGCACGGGAGCGTCGAGGGCTACTGCCGGAAGTGCAAGGCCGAGGGTGTCACGACGACGTACGACCCGGCCGCGAACCGGGCGTCGATCCAATCGCAGGCCGAGCATCATTGGGGCACCGTGGCTGAATGTGCGCGGGTGCTCGCCGCCTTCGGGCTCGAGGTGCAGGCGCAGACGATCAAGGACTGGCGCCGGCCCAATCGGCACGGCGTGGTCAAGCTCGAGGAGCGCGGTAAGAACCAGGAAGGGCATTCGCTCTACCGCATCGGGGACGTGATGGACCTGGCGCGGGAACGGGCGGAGCAGAAGCCGAGACGGCGGAACACGGCGGCGTGACGGAGGTGTGACGCTGGGTACTTGACAGCGTCAACTTCCACCCCTATGGTTCGTAGTATCTGCAGAAGTGAGGGCGACAGCCCTCTCTGTCTAGCTCCCCGCCGTCTCCCGAGACAGGCGGGGCTTTTCGTTTCACGACCCGGCTGGCGGCAAACGGGGCGCAACCACGTTGCGCGCGGGACAGGCGCCAAAGTGTGGAGAACCCCGCCCGGTAACCAACCCGGAGCGGCTAGTAACTCGCCAGCCCACAACGTCTCTGTGAAGCCCCGGAGGCCCGCGTGGTTTGGACCGCCTGCCCCGAATGCGGCGGTGAATCAACCAACGGACGCCGCTGCGACGACTGCACGTCAGCAGCCAAGACGAGCAAGAAGAAGGACCGCAGCACCTAAGGGGCCAACATGGACCTCAGAAGCCAGTCCGGTAACAACGCCGCAGCAATGCAAGCCGCAGCCGACGCCAAGGCCGCCGCTGACGCAGCCAAGGCGGCAGCCGACGCGGCATCAACGCGAGCCGGCAACGCGATGGCACGAGCCAACGCCGCACAGACCAAGACCGCGGCCGAGACCACCGAAGCCGACCAGAACGCCAAGATCGCAGCCGCGCAAGCCCTTGCCGAACAGGCCAACACCCGAGCCATGACGCCCGGCCCGAAAGGCGACAAGGGTGACACCGGGCCAGCCAGCACCGTTCCCGGACCCAAGGGCGACACCGGTCCCGCATCCACGGTGCCCGGACCCAAGGGCGACCAAGGGTTGAAGGGCGACACCGGACCTAGTGGTCAGGTCATCCAAGCGACGGGCCACACACTCACTGGCATCATCGCTCTCGGCGGCAACGCCAACTACACCATCATCCTGTCGCGGACCATGCCCGACACGAACTACCTGGTCGACTGGATCCGCACCACCGGCCTCGCCGTCGGCAAAGCGCAACTCGACGTCGTCACCAAGACGACCACCACCGTCACCATCAGGGTGACCGCAGTCGTCGCGCTCGTCGCAGCAGACCTCAACGTCATCGCGCACTACTGAGGAGGCGACGATGG
>JAUZJE010000087.1:0-1574 GCA_032886695.1 'Waltheria sp.' little leaf phytoplasma | reverse complement strand
CATATGTGAGCCCTAACTTGGCAATGTATTTTCATGCATCATTGAATGAACTAGGCAACACTTTCTTTCCTTTAGGTACAAGTTCCCCTAGAAATTCCATCAATGCATCAAATGAACGGTTTGTCCATCGATGCAAACTCTTTAAATGAAGTAATTTCACAATGGCACCTAACTTAGAATGTTGACAACCAGGATAAACCTTTTCTTTTGCTGCTTCTAACAAGCCATAAAACATGGCAGCACTATTGTTTGGAATGTTGGTATCCATGTCATTCAAGTTCTCCACATCCTCTTCAAAAGCAACATCACCCCCAGCAATATCATTTACCAGACCCTCCATATCATCATAATCAGTTTCATCATTAAGCTCACTAGTGTCATTGTCTACCCCATCATTATTATTCCAAGCCTCCCCATGAAAGTACCAAACTCTATAACTTTTCATAAACCCATGCTTCAAAAGATGGAATCTAACTTGACCATGTTGCTCAGAGAGAATGTTTCTACAATTTTTACATGGACATTGAATCAAGTTGCTTGTAGTGTTTTTGAACGCGAATTCAAGAAAATCATCAACCCCTCGTATATATTCAATTTGTCTTCTATCACCAATGTTAATCCAATTCTTATCCAAAGGCATTACCTATGTCATTTCAATTACATAAGATAAGCATTTTCGATAAAGTAATAATAATGAAACATACCGTATGTAACTCATTGACTTTGATGGATTCTTGCAATTCTCAATAAGCAAAGCCAAGCATCTACTGTTTTATCTCTACGAACAGAAAAAATGAAGAAAATAAGAATAATAAACAAATTTTAACAAGTCAGTTAATAATCAAAAGGAGAAAAAGAGAAATAATTAAAGAACTAAAGACAATATTTTAAAATTATCACATAATTTGATTATACGAAGGTGTTCACTAGTGCAAACAAATTAATATATCAAAATTAATTGAATTATTAATTCTATACCTATTGCTCTGTTAGATATAATGTATCTGATATATAAAAGGAAAACTATGGAGGCAATAAGTGGAGGAACAAGATGCAGAACATTAATTGACACGTGTTCTATATTTGAGCATATATCGCAAATGAGATCTTTTAAAAACTCCATCAATTTAATTTACATTCTTAATTTATCTTAATATTTTTTCTTTTGAAAAATGGAAGATTTAATAATAAGGGACAATGAATCCCAAGCTTTACAGCTGATACAGGAAATCATCCAACCAACAAATAAATTACAAACTGATCCCAAAGAAACTATGGCTAATAAAAGCTAGGATATTCTAGTACATATCCTAGGGAGTTTTGCATGAGCTAGCATTAAGCTCGTCCATTGATAATAGCTAGAGTGGGTTACTACGATACAATGATTTTAAGAAAAGATAATAAGAAAGACGCTAAATAATGCCAAAAAAGAAAAAAGAAAAAATGTTAAGAAGTTTTAGTGATTGGTATTCCAGGAGATACTGGTAAACGTTATGCTTACATTGGTGATTTAGTTACAGTTTCTGTTAAAAAAACTACTACTACTAGTTTAATTAAAAAAGGTAGTATTTCTA
>JAUZJE010000086.1:0-1589 GCA_032886695.1 'Waltheria sp.' little leaf phytoplasma | reverse complement strand
GTCAACCTTTGTTCGAGCCTCCAATGTTGCTTTGCCAACATCGCTACATTAAAACTCCGTAAGTCCTTAAACCGCATTTTTCCTTCGGTACACATAATTTCAACCATGAACACCAAGCCATTCGCCGTCGATCTCCTTCTCTCCCCACCAAAACCGAGAAAATATAGAATGAATTTCATCACATAATTTCTTAGGAAGCAGAAATAAACTCATGGTATATGTCAGAATTGATTGCAGCACTGCCTTAATCAATATCTCCTTCCCCCCACTAGATAATAGTTTACCCTTCCAATTCAGAAGCCTCCTAGTTATCTTCTCCTTCAAATGAAGAAAAGCTCTTCACTTCTACCGTCTAACCCAAGCTGGGAAGCCTAGATACATCTCTATTTGCTTCTCTCCACAACCCAAATGAGAAATAATCTGCTGCCTTCTATTTTCAGTCGTATTCGAGCTGAAAAAATAAGCAGTCTCGTCAATATTCACCCTTTGACTTGAAGCTCTCCCATATTCTGTCAAACAATGCTTCACATGGTCAATCTCACTCAATCGCGCTCTGCAAAACAACACCGCATCATCAGCAAAAAATAAATGTGACACTCCTGGTGCACGTGGACAAATCTTCACCCCTCTTAATAACTGTTGATCCACCGCTCTCTGAAGTAAAGCCGAAAGTCCCACAGAACAAAGTAAGAACAAATGGAGAAAGTGGATATCTTTGCCTTATCCCTCTTGTTGCCGAAAAGCCCGAGACAAAGATCCATTAATACGGACCTTGTACCGCACAGTAGACAAACATATACGAATTTAGTGTATCCATTTTGGAGGGAAATGCATGACAGCCATAACTTCAAAAAGAAAATCCCACTACACTCTATCATAGACCTTTGACATATCCAATTTTAGTGCAATCTCCTCTTTTCACGACTGCCGTCGATGCCTCATTACCTCTAAACTCTCATAACAGATCATCGCATTATCCGTAATCAACGTCCCCGAAATGAACATACTCTGTTGCTCAGAAATTAAATAGTCTAAACAATGTTGTAGGTATTCGCTAAAACCTTTGTAATAACTGTATACAAGACATTACATAAGGCAATAGGTCGAAAGTCTTTCATACGAGATGCGGTTGAAATCTTTGGCACCAAAGTTATGATTGTCTCATTGAGATATTGAAAAGAATCAAGACATATCCGGATCAAACGAAAAGAAACCTTCGCAAACTGCCATAACATCCCCACGTACAACCTCCCAGTGATCCATATAACCGCCCCCCCCCCCCCCCCACCCCCCCACGGGGCCGGGGCCGGGCAGGGGGAGCCGGACAGACCGGCGGGGGGCAGCGGGCCGGGGGGGGGGGGGGGGGGGCGGCGGCCCCCCCCCGCGCCATCGTGCGCTGGGCTGAGTTCGTCGTTCGGCCCCTCACCCCTGCCCCTCTCCCCAAGAGGGGAGAGGGGTTCAGATATCTTTTTAATCTTTCTAGATTAATTCCATCAATGGTTTTATTGTCGATTCCGGGGGTACCCGCTCCTTTGTTAGCCGCGATTCTATTAAATGCTGTTAACGTGTTGTAAAAGTTATTCATTCCC
>JAUZJE010000085.1:0-1612 GCA_032886695.1 'Waltheria sp.' little leaf phytoplasma | reverse complement strand
GTTATAGAGTTTAGACTAGATATATATCCCACATATTAAAAGCATTTTTCATTCTTTTTTTATACGAATGTCTGCTCCTCTTAAACAATATCAGTGTCACGATCATTCTCATAAATCATGATATAAGAAGAAAAGTAGATAAAACGAAGACAATTGAGAGAATAAAAATTAAGTAAGGATTTTTTTTTTTTTTTTTACTTAGCCCTACCAATAGTTCCAAATTAAATAGCAATAAAGATATATATAGCTTACAATTCAAAACCCTTGAAATGCCTATAGAGTGATTCTGAGATTGCTTTTCGAAGAAAAGTGACCATGGGCAAATAGCGAAAATAGTCAATTATAACACTAAGCAAATAGTACAAAGGACAATTAATATAGTTCGGAATTATACTTGTGATAATGAATAACTTATTTCTATCTTCTTTTCTTCCTACCAAGAGCAGTCCAAATGTTAGGAAGGAATAACTAATTAAAAAGAGCATCAAAATGAAACACATATTATAAGACAACCAATATTTCCAAGAAGCTTGACATGTATAAATTAGTAGTGCAACTTGACAAATATAAAATTAAGCAGTTTTAGTTTAGTTTGAAACCAATTAATTGGGATGTCGTTTTCAGTATTAATAATATTTGCAATTTTGAATTTAGTACAATATTCTTCATCTTGATCCGCAGGAGATTTCAAGGTCGAATACAGTCACAAATCACAAATGACATGTATAGACTATAAAAATAAATTAAAATGTCGATTAATTAGTTCTTGATTTTTTTTATGATTACTATTCAGACGATTTTGACCTAATTACAGAAAAATATCTTTAGTAGAAATATCTTAAGTAAAAAATATCTTTACTAATGATTCCAAATACACATGCATGCATTTAAACAAAAGCAAGACATCACATATTTTCACATACATACATTACATTTTTCATTTATTATTCTATTCATACGATACCAAACCTCCAACTTTGAGACGTTAGATAACAATCACTCGTTGCCCAAACAATAATACCAAATTATGAAATATTTGACAATGACCAAAATTTTTTTTATGAAATATTAGACTAAAGAATCAAATTTTTTTTGTTTAATTATCGATTTTATTTTATTTGAATCGGGTTAGTTCGAAGTAAAGCTCTCCCGACTCCCAATAATATTTTTGTCCATTCATAAAACTTAAATTCAAAATCTTACATAAGAAAATCTAATATAGTATAAAACCACTTAAACCAACTACTAATAATAAGCTACACAACATTATTAGCTAGAAAACAATTTATTTTATTTGCTTTGATTATCTTATCGTATCCCCTAACCACTTTGATTGGATTCTTACATGGTGTAAGAGGACACAGAATCCAACCAACAGATTATCATAACAAATTTATTTTAGGGTGTTTGAGTTTGACTCTTGATAGTGAAAGTCATGTGAAATAATTACCTCGGTGAGTACAATCTTAGATGCTTACAACTTAAGAATGAAAAGTGGGGGTTTGACTAAAATTAGGTAAAGCTTGGTATTTAGGTTGAAAGTAAGCAACAGGCCGAAAATGGTTTTGATAAAAGTGAAAAGTTTGTTGATTACGATTTTCAATGGGAATAA
>JAUZJE010000084.1:0-1620 GCA_032886695.1 'Waltheria sp.' little leaf phytoplasma | reverse complement strand
ATTCCTCGCCAAGTGATTGGTTTTGGCGGAGTTGTTCTTGTTGAAGATAGGTGGGTTCAGTTGTTTTTTTATCAACTGAACCATTATCAGGGGGTGTTAGGAATATCACTTATCCCTTCGTTGCTGGTTTTTTCTGGTGGAGTTATTTCTTCTTTATCTTCGTTATTATTATCTTCGTTATTATTAGTTAAAGTTGATTCTTGATATCGGATCATGGTTGGGATTGAGGGATTTTCCATTTTATTCGTTAATTGTTGTGACGAGTTAGGGGTTTTGGTTTCTTCACGATAAAATTGGTAAAGTTCATAAGTAGTGGCTGCTAAAGAAATTAAACCTAAAACTTTACTACTAATTTTCAGGATTTTACCGCCGACATTCGCGATTCGCGAAGTAGTTTGTTTTTGAATGATGGCTTTAGTTCTTTTGGGGATAGTAGTTTGCTTCCCGCTTATGAACCGATTACCTATTTTCCCGAGACCCAAACAAATCCCAATCACACTTAAAGTAGTGGTAAGATAACCAACTAATTTTGCTTTAGGTGAAAGCGAATTACCTGTTATTTTAGGATAGATAAATTCGATAACGTTACGAATTGGTTGCGTAGCTTTATCGTAGAATGTTTTAGTTTTCAAAGCGACATTACCTGTAAAAGCATTTATTTGATGAAAAAGATCAGGAAAGAATTTAAACAGGGTCCAATAAATCCCACCGCCAATTAATAATAAAGGAAGACTCCAAAGGAGGATATTTCCTAAAGTTTTAGTGATTTTAAGAAACCAGTTTTCTTTTTGATTTTGGTTTTCAATAATAATTTTAGGTATTTGAGTTTTTCTTTTGATAATTATTTGGTTAGATTTAGGTTTTGGGTTTGGATTTATTTGATTATTTTTTTTGGTTTTAATGATTTTTTTAGCCATATAATGTTACTCACTTTCTTTATGGGATTCAAAGTTTTTAAAATAAAAAAGACTCTCATTGAAAGTCTTTTAAAGATCGGTAAATTAGTTTTGATTAATAGCTAGGCGGACAAATATGATGTTTATCTTGAAAGAGAGATAAAGTGCGACGGACAGGGTTGAAGTGCAGGTGGAAATCAGTTAATTTGAAATCAGCATTATGAACAAAAGCTTCACCAAGATAGTAGTCTTGGTCTTCGGTTAAGAAGTGTTTAGGACCTTGGTATTCTAGGATTAAGCAATTACCTCCTGGGCCTTCGTGTTGTTGTTTTTTAATTCGGATATATAAATATAATTGACTATCATCTTTCTTAATGAAATAAGCACTGTTAAAACCATTTAAAGTGGTATGGTCATAAGTATCACCATCTTCGTTCCAGCGGTCAAAAGGATAACGGTCTTTGATGTAACAAGCGAGATTAGAAGGTTCAGGTTGATTTTGAAGACGATTTTCAACTAGTTTTAATTCTTTTCTTAACGCTTCTGCTTGAGTTTGCAGAGTTTCAAGATTATTTTTAAGGTCAATAATTTCTTGGTTTTTATCTTGAATGGTTTGTTGGTATTTGTCTGGCATTTGCTTTAAAGTGGCTAATTCTTGTTCTAATTGCGAGATTTTATTTTCTTGGTGAATTTTAGTTAATTGCTGATGAATATTAGCTAACTC
>JAUZJE010000083.1:0-1635 GCA_032886695.1 'Waltheria sp.' little leaf phytoplasma | reverse complement strand
ATCACATTCAATGCAATTGTCTCTCTTGTTTCTCTTACCTTCAGATTGAAGGGAATCATCTATTTATAGGTGGAGAAGTCTTTGGAGCCGTTTGGGTGTGTTATTTGTCAAAAATAGACAAATCTAGTCTAGTGTAGTGATAAATGAAATTTGACCCCAAAAGGAAAAAGGGTCAAAAAGAATGATGCCCAGCTAGCCTGCTAGTGCAACAAAGGCACAATACAAGTGCCTGATGAATCAAAACTACAATGTTCTGAAGAAGAATGCCCTACATATATATAAATCAATGTATCACCACCTATACCAAGAATGAATTTACACTGATTTTCTCTGAACCTGAGATGGAAAAAGCAAAAGCAAGAATATTAATTAATTTGAGAGTTGCGAAGTTCAACCATTGTTTTCTGTCAACTGTAAAACAAAAATCGGATAGATGATATACTGCTCCCTGCAATGTTCTTCATATTACAGGCATAATACTGAGTTCAGAACTATATTATTACTATAGACTCCCATTTTTGCACAAAGAGGGGTTAAAATGCTATAAAAAGGTTCCTACTTCAAATTATACAACCACTTAATCAATTGGTTAACAACCTTGTTAAAAGCTACAATGACATATATCAACATTGCCACTAATTAAAAGCCGTGGCATCCTAGCAATGTTGAACAGAGCAGGCACTTCCAGTTAACAACCTTGTTAGTAGCACTAACAATAAACATTATTATGTTTCCTTCGATATGTGCTTTCAGCTAGTAGACTAAAGCAAGATTTGTTAAATGTCAGCCGTCGAATGGTATAAAGACAATACCATTCATATTTCAGTTAAGGGCATTTACTTTAAGTCTTCCACGCAAGTACTGTAATATTTCAGAATGCTCACTGCTCAATATTGCCTCGTGTTATTCCCTAAAGTTTTAATTACCTTGCTTTAGCATTTCATGACCAGTATGACGGCAAATGTGCTTCTATAAGTTAGATGTCCTCTTTAGTGATATTCAAACATGTAACACAACATTAACTTAAGATTAATATAAGTTTTCAAAAAAGAAAAAAGAACAAAGAAACTGAATTTTAGAAACCACATCGAAGACATTGGCTAAAAATGTCAATATTCACATGATGTTTGACTTATTCTACTTTGTTTTCTTTAAAGACTTTCATCACTCAAATCACCTAGTTTAGCTTAAGGATATTTTGGTGTCAAACAGATTTAAACATTGTAAAGGCTCACTTTATCATTAAGAACTATATTAACTAAATCTAAATGAGGAAAGAAACTTAAACTACGAACTTCCAAGAGCAACAAAATATAATTTAGCAAGTGTACACAATTGAAACTTGATTCTAGTTTCAGTCCTAGAGAAAAGAAAAAATTTAATTGTTTTAGAAGCAGGCTGTACCTCAGGATAAGATGACAAGTCCCAGATACATTGATGCAGCAAGAAATATAAATGATATCATTCCCCTGCAAGCAACAATCCCAAGAAAATATGAGTTGATGTTGCCCTTGAACAGTTCCAGCAATTTTAAAATCCATATCACCTTTTTGATCTTCTAATCCTTGAATATCGCTTAAAATAACATAATCATTTTCGCTAGAAAAAAATAATCCCATTGCTAAACCTGCTACA
>JAUZJE010000082.1:0-1643 GCA_032886695.1 'Waltheria sp.' little leaf phytoplasma | reverse complement strand
TATATTTTGAATTTATTAATTTATTTATGAAAAATATTATAATACCTTTTTTACAAACCCAAAAAATATTTTTAAGTTGTAATGATTTTAAAATATCTTTTGATAAAGCTGGTTTTTATGTTAATAAGGGAAAGAATTTGTGATTGACACGTGGCTAAGAGTTAAGTATGCCACGTGTCAATCACATATTATTTCCCTTCTAAAATAGATAGATAGATAATAGAGGGTAGAATTGATAGTGTTATTTTAGGAAAGGAAAAAGTCTATAAATTGCTTACCTAGTAAAAGAATAGGATTTTGGGCGGGAAAAAGTATAGTAGTGGCCCTCTAAAATTTATATATATGATGATACTATTCTATATTTAAAACCTCTTTTGTTGTTCTATTTTTCAATTTTCATCATTCTTTAAGTACATAAAAACAAACACAAATAATAATTCAGGTTAGTATTCTTTTAATTATATAATTATTATTATTCTTTTATTATTTCAATTAACTCAAGACTTTTTTTGTTTTTTTGGTGTAAAAAAAATTCAAAGAACAAAGCAGCATAGCCTGCCACTGAAACAAGAATATTGCTTAGGCAATGACTCGGCTAGGCCTAACAACACCGTCATCTTCTTGCAACGAACTTACAATCAAAATCGGACTAATTTGTAGCTCTCACATCAAGTATAGGACTCAAACCTAGAGCTGTCAAACGGGCCAGCCCAACCCAATCCAACCCAACCCAAGCCTCTCATGCTAGAACATTGTAAGGAGTTGGGACGGGCTGGCCCGTTTTTAAAATGGGTTGAGAAAGAGCTAGCCCAACCCAACCCTACATGCATTGCGGGTTGGGACGGGCCAGCCTTACATTTAATTTTTTCTTTTTTTTTTATAAATTTAACAAATAATATAACATATAAAATCATGTAACTATCTATTAGAGATTCACAATAAATTATCATACTGTAAACTAGTACAATATTTTACATCACAACAACTAAAATATTGATCAACAAAAAAAGAGTATTGCTGATCAACTAAAATATTACTACTTCAATAGGCTAATACTAATGGTATATATTGATCAACTAAAATATTTAAGCCACATTAGTGGCATTAATGGCTCCTTCAATAGGCTAATACTAATGGTATATATTGATGTTTATTTGTGACATGCATAGATCTGTTGGGTTTAAAGGGTTACTAGAATAGTATTGCTGCACGACATAAGGGTTGGACCCTTTAACGATGTCATTTTCATTATTTCAATGGTTATATATTGATGTTTCTTTCTTTAACGAAAATCATAGTCGCATTTACCCAAAAAGAAAAAAAAAACCTAGTCGCTGTATAAAAAACCAAAGCAAAACCCCAAAACAGGGCGCGATGACCGCCTGCTCGCTGCTCGCGCCGCTCTCTTTTCCTCTTTAATCAGCGAAGCTTCCTCCATGGCCGCACTCGGTTTCTTGCCGTTATAGGGCATCGCTGGGTGTTCCGCATTTCGTGAGGCCGCCGACCCCCGCAATTCTTCCCTTGTCTTTAGAAGGTGCCTCTCCTGCACCTCCTCCTCTCCAGCGCTTGGTTCCCACACCTCCCCTCCCTCAAACCCTCCCTCAATTGGTTGAAGCGGTAATGGGCTATCATGTTAACATAAT
>JAUZJE010000081.1:0-1647 GCA_032886695.1 'Waltheria sp.' little leaf phytoplasma | reverse complement strand
CTATTGACTGTAGACCGGGTGGTAGGCTACAAATATCTCTGGAGTATGTGCAGAGGGAATTCAACCATGTTAAAATCGACAGTGAATCGGTGGGTTGGGTAACTGACGGGCTCATTGCAAGGCCTTTGCCAAATAGAATTTGCCCTCCTACAGTGGGCATGGGCGAGGGCGAATCAACCACAAGCTGATCCCAAATGCATTGTTTTGTTGATACTATTAGTGGTTTCTGTACAATCTGATCCAATTCCCATTCCCATGGCTGGCTTTGTGTTTGCTAGAGATTTAGACAGGGTATAAAATAATAGAGTTAGATATATAGATTTGTCTGGTGAAAGTTTTAGGCCACTTTAGCCCCTCTGCAATGTTGATTTAGAAAGTGTAAAATTAAGGATACTTGTTTACTGTTACATCTCCATCACATTAACATATATCACTGTTACTTACAATGTTACTAACACTGTTACTTACAATATTACTAAGGGAGTACTTTCTTATAGGGTCTTCTGCAACTATATCAATTATCAAGGGACTGGATAGTGCAAGTGTGTAACATAAGTTGAACTCATAAGAGGGGCCAATCAATAAAAATTTGAAGGAATGCTTCCAAATTTTTTCCTCTTGAACCTAACTTTCTTAGGACCATAAGCAAGTCCACGTAGTTGGGTGTTGAGATAATTAGGCGGTAAAGCTATCAGCTAAAAGGAGTGCACATATAATATAGTTTATGCATGGATATTGTTGTGTTTTGCATGCAAGCATGTGCCTGATCAGCTCATCAGCTCATTTGAGAAGCCATTGGCATTGAAAAAGAGCAGTTTTAGCATTCATATCTAATAAAACTTGTTGACCGTCTGATCTGCTATGAGATTATGGTGATTTAACAACATAGGTCAAAATTAGATTTACCTCCTTTACTGATGCAGTGGCAGATGCAGTATTGATAACAGGGAAGTACTTGAAAGACGAGCCTTGGTTGAAGCTTTTGTGTGATCATTTTAAGTATTGGCTCAAACTTTTTTGAGTTTTCCATATGCATAATGATCTTTTTTTTTTTTCTACTCCATTTATTCTGTTTTAGGAAATAAATAATAGACCAAAAGACTTTATACCCTCTTTATGCATTGGAGATAAATCTTGATGAGGTATTTGCAGATTAAATTTACTGGAGACAACACAAATGCCATCAGATTTTGAAATTTCCTCAAGTGCCACAGAAACTGCTATTGGTCCTTCCAGTCTCTCTCAGGTATGACTGGTGATCTTGCATAAGGTGATAAATCAAACTTGGCATCATCGTTTAAGTTTATTTAGGCAATTGCTTGTGGTCAGTGTAAAGATTGTTGATTGAACTGTTTCACAGTTGTATATTCTTCTTGATTAATACTACAATCTGATTTCGTTGTAATCTTTTTTTTATATTTTTACTTTGACAGGGACAGGGTAAGCATACCCGCTCGGGTGAGAGAAAGAGTGCAAGAAATGTAAAGCAAGCTAAAAAAGCTAAAGTAGAGACGGAATCCATGAATTTTTTGAATTATTTCCCCAAAAGAATAGTTATACCAATCGCCATAACGACTTTTAAACCACCCTTTTAAATTACTAAACCAAGCTTCTATCGGGGCATTATCATTAGGACAACCTGGACGG
>JAUZJE010000080.1:0-1658 GCA_032886695.1 'Waltheria sp.' little leaf phytoplasma | reverse complement strand
TTACTTTTTTTAAAAAATTGTGTACCATAAAAAAGTATAAATTATTTTAAAAATTTAAAAAATTGTTTTTTAAACAGGTTTTTTATTTTTTGATTGCGTTAATTAATATTAATTATGTAAACCAATTAAACTCAAAAAATAATTATATTTTTAAATTTTATAATATTTAATTAATTTGTTAGTTGAGCATTTTTTTAATATTTTTTTAAAATTATTAAAAGTAAGTAATGTTTAACTATATAATCGAATACGAGATATTAAATAAAAAAAATTTTTAAAAATAAAAAAGATTTAATATAAAAATTAAATTAATAATGGGAAAGTTTTTTTAATTATTTCTCTCTAAAATAATGAAAATATTACTAAAAAAGATGATTATTAGCAAATGATTCCCGAAGCTATTCATAAAATTATTAAATTTACTATTGTAGTTAGTGGGGTTTGTTATGTTTTAACTTTTGTAACACCATCTTTGCTAATTCCACCATTAACACTGATTAAAACAAGTTAATCATGATTTTTTTTTAAAAAATAAAAACTAAAAATTAGGTGCCACTGAATTCCAAATTATTTATTTAAGTTTTGATATTTCCTTAGGTAATATTAACAAAAAAAGATTAAAATGTTTAAAAAAATATATAGAAAAAAGAAATAAAAAGTCAACATTTTCTGTCTGTAATGATGTTAAATTGATTATTTAAAAATTAAAATAAGCTTGCACCAAAAATTCCAACCCATTTTAACAAACAAGATTTTTAATTAGTATATTTCTAAATACAGATATATTAATTGCGTTTTATTCAGCGATTTATCCTTGCTGTTTTATTTACAATCAGCCCCCGTCCAAACCGGACAAGCAAGTTTCCCGGCATCCCGCACTGCACCCCAAAAGTATTACAATTAAATAATTGATTAATAATCATTAAGATCAACTTATCAGTTGGTCTTTTTATTTTTTAAAAAGAATAAAAAGTTTTCAGCTTTTCTAAAAATATTTTTAGAAAGGGAACTCATGAATCGAAAAACATTATTTTTACTTTTTTTAAAAGATAAAAGTAATTTTAAGTTACGGGAAAAATTAATAATATTACATTTACCTGTAGTCAAAAAAATAGTTTATCAATTTAAATATTATCCACGTTGTTTAACCCGAGCAGATTTAGAACAAGAAGGAATCAGTGGTTTAAACAAAGCTCTCAATCGTTACCAAGATTTAGGTTATGATTTTTTAGCTTATGCGAAACCACATATTAAAAAAACGGTTTCCGAAGCAATTCGGAAAATGACTAAAGCGATTACTTTAGTTAGTTTGGTAGAAAATTATGATTATCCTTTGGTACCACCTTCTTTAAATCCGCATCAATTATGGTTAACCCAAGTTCATCATGAACTTTTTTTAAAAAAAATGAAAACGACATTAAGTACAAAGGAATTTCAAATTATCCATTTTAGTTTTGGGGTTCCTTTAGGAAATATTAACGAAGATTACCAAAGCTGTTATACCAACACAGAAATCGCTGAACAATTAAAGTTATCTTTAAAACAAGTCGAAGATATGAAAGCACAAGCCATACAAAAATTAAAAAAATTATATCAAAAAGAGGAAAAAAATGTTAAATAAAATCCAATTAATCGGCCGTTTGAGCCATGATTTAGAA
>JAUZJE010000079.1:0-1661 GCA_032886695.1 'Waltheria sp.' little leaf phytoplasma | reverse complement strand
TTAAAAACCACTATCCGCTATTTCAAATTAATTATCAAAATGAAACTAAAAATCGGATTAAAGAATTAATAGGAAAAATGGCTATTCATAATTTAAAAACTTTACAATTATATCCTCTAGATCCGAAAAAGCGGGATAAAGTATAATAACCCTATAAACACTAACTATCAGAAAAGTTTAAATATTATTTATTATCAACAAGAAGATTTAAAATTTATCAAATGTTTTTTGACTAAAGCGAAACAAGGTTATCGAGTGAAAAAGTTACATCCTAAATATAAATATATTCCTAAACAACAACAATGACACTTTTATGACACTTCACTGACAATTTTATGACACTTTACTGACACTTTTATGACATTTTTATGACACTTTTATGACAGTTTGGTTCCTTCAATATCCCTTTCAAACCTTGTTTCAAATGACCATTGATATTTGATATTTTATATCGATAATGATAATCGATATTTGATATTATCGATTATCATTTTTATCATTATTAATTATCGATATAAAAAAAAATAATTGGTTCAAATAACAGTGATTTAAAATTTATTTTATTTTTTAAATAAATAGCCTAACCAAGGTTAGTTATGTGTGTGTGACATCAACTCAGAAAGCGCTGAAGCGCTAAAATATATCATAAAAACCACTGTAATAAAATAATATTAATTTCCGAAGATATTTTTTAGTTATAATGGTCTTTGTAATTAAATAAAAATATTAAGATAATTGGTATAAAATAATGCAAAAATTAAAGCAAAAAATAAAATTATTACAAAATATGATTTCTCATATTCAAACTATTAATAAAAAAGTAGTTTTTCAATTGGTTAAACAATTTTCTCAAGACCTCAATTTAAAAACTATTTTGAAAACAATTCGTATTAATCGCAGCACTTATTACTATTGGTTAAAAATTGAAGAAAAGAAAAAATTAAAACAAGAAAAATATCTTTTACAACAAAAACGCATTCAAACTTTATGTTTGCATTATCAATATTTCTTTGGCCATCGTAAAATTACTAATTTATACCAACAAACTTTTAACGAACCCATTACTAAGAAAAAAGTTTATCTTATCATGAAAGAAAATAATATTTGTTGTAAGTTAAGGCCTAAAAAAAATAAATATTATTATCATAAAAATTTAAAATCTAACCTCCAAGTAGTCCCCAATTTAATTAATCAAGACTTTACTACCTCCCGACCTATGCAAAAACTATTTACCGACATTACTTATTTTTCCACTTCCCAAGGATTTATTTATTTTTCATGTATTATTGATGCTTTTAATAATCAAATTATTGCTTCTCACATCTCTAATCGCCAAAATAAAAACTTAATTCTAAAGATAATTAAAAAAATTCCCCCTTTAAAAACCCCTTGTATTATTCATTCTGACCAAGGCAAAGTTTATCAATTTCTTAAAGTACAAAGAGTCTTAACTAAAAAAGGTTTTTTAATCAGCATTTCCCGCAAAGCAACCCCACGTGATAACGCTGTGATTGAAAACTTTTTTATCCAGATAAAAAGTATTTTATTCAACCAACATCCTTTTTTATTTCAAAAAAATCCAAGTAAAATCAAAAAAATAATCAATCAATTTCCTTCTTTTTGGAATCATCAATGGTTATTAACTAAATTAAATAATTCAT
>JAUZJE010000078.1:0-1664 GCA_032886695.1 'Waltheria sp.' little leaf phytoplasma | reverse complement strand
GATTAATACTTTAGATGGTTAGATACTGCCTAGCAACAATATCATACTCTTTATATTTACATATATACATTCTTTAATTTCTTCTCAATTTCAATGTGTATTGGATTACAAAATGGGATTAATATATAGTTAATTCTCTCTCTGTCATTTCATGAATACGCAACTCATTATAAAATTCAAAAGTCAAGACTCAAGATTATAATTTTGATCATCAACTGTATATGCTTTTGAAACTTCATTAATAATCATGGCTGCTTTGGAAATTTTTTTGACATAAGCAGACTTCCCAATAATTGACTGGTAAATATGATAAAGTAGTCGGTGAATCTGCTGACAAAAAAATACACGTGTGATTAAAAAGACAGCTTAACTTAACTATTAAGGTGGCAAATGCCAAATCGTGTTTCTGTCCTGACTACCCAAATTGAAGATCTAAATTGCTTAATCATACTTTCTCAAGGAGTTTGATCGTAAATGAATGGCAATTTAGACCCAAAACTCATGCTTATGTACAGAGTAGTTGGCACGACTCTTTCAATTTTTGGTCACCCTTTGTTTTTCTCTTAATTTGTTTGCTTTAAATAGCTCTAACATATACTAACACCATTTACAGTCTTATTTTAAAAGAAATTACATTGTTTTAATTGTACATATAGACTTAGGTGTACTCAAAAAAAAACAAAAAAAGAATTAAATGCGACTTAGGGTAGGTTTACCACACGCTTAAGAGTGAGAACTATTTGAGAACAGAACATTAATTACATGCATGTCATCTCAACATGTAAAAAATGTGATTTGCTTTATCTTTCTCCACGTCACATTTGCACTTGCATTTGAATTCCATGTTTTTAATCAACTCCACTTTCTATTCCAAAAGGTGAAACTTTGATTAGCGATTACTGATTTAAATATGCTTAAATCATAATTATTTAGTCAAAGGATCTAAGTCGTCTAATAAGTAAGTTTAATTGCAATTAAGATAGTAGGATTTGCATGGCATGTTTCACGACCATAGAAATTGTGATGATGAACTAATTGACACATCAAAGATGGGTCACTATATATGATTTAACCACCTTCATTATTTATTTCTCTTTTTTCAGACAAGGAATGATTTCCATGGCGTACGGGTTAGGATTTGTTGTGGATATATAGCTCATAATCACAGCACTTAATAATCATTTGTCTTACTTAGAGCATGCAAAGTGATTGTAATCATGCTTTAAGCATAGGATCCAATATTGAGTTGAAAATTAGCATTTTAAAATATAATCTATGAAATTAATTTTAACAAGACTATAAATAATAAAATAAGTGTAACTTTAAAAAATAATTTCAATAAAATATAAATAATGAAAGCAATAGCAACACATCAAATTCACGTATCAAAACAAATGGAGCCTTAAGACTTATGTTGGCACTTTAATTTTTTATTACCTTCTATAATGATGTAAACCAACCTAGACTTTAAAAATTCATGATTAGGTAACTTATTAAAATTAGATTTTGATAAAATTATATGGGAAAAATTGTATTTTAGGTACATTAAAATACATCTAATTAATGCAAAGTCGGCTACATACATAGGTAGATTAGATTCAATGAAATTTTATGTACAGAATAGGTGGGAGACAGAGAACTTTAGGCGCTAGTTTAAAGGGAGT
>JAUZJE010000077.1:0-1674 GCA_032886695.1 'Waltheria sp.' little leaf phytoplasma | reverse complement strand
GGGTTTCCCTTATAATTACGCATTTTCTTAATTTTGTTCCAAGAGAAAACCTCCCATGGTTCATATTGGGTTTTTCCTTTATTAAGATAAGAAATACCCCAGGTTGAACCAATTTTACATTTCTTTCGAACTCTAGCAATTGACGTTTTCCGTTTCCTTGCTAGCGTTTTCAAACAGCTGTATTCAGCTAGATAACTTAAGTGAGTCAAAACACCTAAATTGTTAGCCCAACAAAAGTATTGGATAATTCCTCTAACAATTGTCTGATAGGTCCGGATTATTTCTAATTCGTCTCTATCTGCTAATGTTTCGTCGTGTTTTACCTTTTCCTTTTTTAACCAATTATATTCATATCCATACTCTTTGGCCTTTGCTTGGGGAATTTGGATTTGAACTAGTCCATTCAAGGGATTCTTAGTTGTTTTCCTTTCCCGGTTTTTATTGGTGGGGTTAACCTTTATCATGTAGGATAGAAACCTAGTTCCTTTATTGGCTTTCACAATTTTGGACTTATCCTTACTAACGGTAAGGTTCAGGTCCTGCTTTAGCCATTGCGTTACTTGGTCTTTGATTCTTTCCGCCTGGTTATATTCGCCTTTAATACCGATGATAAAGTCATCAGCATAACGGATATATTCAACTCTTGGTTTTGGATTCAGGTTGATAGAGCTATCAATCCCCAGTTGGTGATGTTGGTTTTTATACCAAGCCTTCTTATATTCCGGGTTACTCTTCCTAATTGGTATTCCCTCTTTAATCAGTCTCTCCATTTTTAGGTCAATGTGGTGTAAATATACATTCGCCAGTAGAGGAGAGATAATCCCTCCTTGAGGAGAACCTGATAAAGATTCGTACTTGATGTCATCCTTCATGAAACCGGCTTTTAACCATTTGTTAATAGTCGAGAGCGTTTTATTCTTTTTGATGAACTGATTTAAGGTTCTCATCAGAATCTCATGATTGATGGTATCAAAGTAACCTTTTAAGTCGATTTTGACAATATAATCTATCCCTTTAAATCTTTGTTTGACACGTTTGATGGCACCATGGCAAGATTTTTTGGTTCTAAATCCAAAACTCCATTCTGAAAAAATATTTTCAAAATAGGGAGTTAAGAGTTGTTCCAGGCATTTTTGCATCAATCTATCTTTGATGGTCGGTATGCCCAAGGGTCTGGTTTTACCATTACCATTATCTTTAGGAATGAGGATTCTTTTGACTGGTTTCGGGTGGTAACCATTATTGACGTATTCCCGATGGTATCTTTTTAGTCTTTCTAAATTGATCCCATCGATGGTTTTATTGTCGATTCCGGGTGTACCCGCTCCCTTGTTAGCCGCAATTTTATTAAATGCTGTTAACGTGTTGTAAAAGTTATTCATTCCTTGCTGGAGTTCTCTTTTTAAAGAACTGCCATTTGTTGAACGATATTGAATTTTACTCAATGTTCGTGAAAGTTTAGTTTCTGGTGAAACCGTTGTTGACATAATTTATCAACTCTTTCCTTGATACCATTGAATAAATAATAAATTACTTTCTTCTTTCGCCCTATAAGAGTACTTAACTCTCTTCTGGGTAAGACGATTAACTAAATTATTCCAAATTTAGGTTTACTCTTACGACTACTAAGAAGATTCTTTATCCTTGACCTCCGGGCTTTTATTTCCGGATTGG
>JAUZJE010000076.1:0-1693 GCA_032886695.1 'Waltheria sp.' little leaf phytoplasma | reverse complement strand
TTGAATCGATAAAGTAATATATATATAGAACTAAAAAGAAAAATCAAATCTATGGTGTGGTTTAATTACATATTTTGTTTTCATTCAATCCAAAAGTAGAAAAAAAAAAGTAGTTCAAGTTTATTTGTCCTACATAAATGATAAATTCTAAATGCATTTAGTAGGTTTATTTCTAAGAAATAATATATAATTATTTAAAAATACATTTCTAGAGAAGTTTAAGAAAGTAAAGAAATTCTCATGACATATTGCTATTATAAATATAGTATATGATTTTTTAAACCCTACTTGACATCTTAAACACTATATGGTTATTGGCTAATCATAAGTAAAAGTGACAAAATCTAACCCGGATTCGATAATATGATTTATTTGACTTAGACTCAAATCTGTCTAGACTTGATTTGATCAATAAAAAGCAATAATTTGAACCCATCCGAAAAATCATCAAGACAAGCTCGAATGATTTAAAACCAAAGTTATTTATAACGAGAAATTATTTATATTCGATCGAAATGATCAGTCAAACTCGAAATAATTTAAATCAGGACAATCTAAAAGTAACTCAAAATTATCCAAACTTAATGTACTATTTAAAAAAAATTGTACTAAATAATCTCGATGTGAATTAAAATAACCCCAATTCAAAAGGATTCAAACCTAAATTAACGCCATCTTAAAAATCTGAACCTAAAAAATTATTTAGACACAAATTCAAAATAATCGAACTTATAAATTATTCCAAAAATAAATTATCAACATATCTTAGAATCAAAATAACCTAAATCCGATTGACCCGAGTAATGCATTTGCCCCTTTTAATCATAATCATATCAATAATAAGTTAATAACTCTATAGATAAAGATTGTCTTATAATAAATAAGTATAATTGAAAAAATAAAATAAAAGATCTGTATAATAAGACAAAACACTTATTCTACATTTCTACTCACTCCACTATGTAGACGTAGGATGTCACCAATTTTCAGACAATACGTATATACGTATATTTACCGGAAATACAATAAAAACCTAGATCGTAGCGCTATATATACGCGACTAAATAGTTCCAGATCCAACGAAGAAAGAAAGAAACGTCAACAAATAGTAGAAATTAAGTAGAAAATAGAAAATTGTTGTAAAAGGGGGCAAAAAGAATTTGAGAAGACTCTTCTTTAATTACTTCAAGAGTAAAGGTGGGGAAGACGATAGCCCTCTTTCATTTTCTTGTTTTTCTTCCATTAATTCTCTTAGTAACTGTCATTTACTTGTTGTGCTTTTTCCTGTTCGTAACATTTTACTCTCTATATTTGCTTCAATATTCCGCTTTCTTTGCAGCCAAGAAACCCAAAGATCCAACTTAATTTGTACATTTTTTGCTTCTTTAACATTGTGGGTAGTTTCAAAGGTAAAGGCTAGAATGGGTTTCTAATTTTTCTTGCTAATTTGCTACTGGTATTTCAGAAGAGAAGAGGGCCAGTGAATGTTAAAGTAGGAAGAGCAATAGCTAAGGAAAAACTATGGGTTTCACTGATGCTGTGTTTTCGTGGTCTCTTCACGAGATATTCAATGGTGTAGTGTGGTTCGTTGGGAAAAAAATACTAAGCCTTTTTTAAGAAGTAAAGAATTTTTATGGCAAGAAGGTCATACAGTTCATGCCTCTAAAAAAGAAGCTCTTACAGAAACTCTTTA
>JAUZJE010000075.1:0-1699 GCA_032886695.1 'Waltheria sp.' little leaf phytoplasma | reverse complement strand
AGATTCTTGTCCTCCGATACCTTTTTTAATTTCTACAATTACATTTTGTTTATCTTCTGTATTATATTGTTCTGGAGATAATAATTTTTCTAATTGATTAATTTTATTCATGTCGAAGTGTAAAGTTCAAATCTTTTGCTACTTTCGATGATAAAATATATTCGAATTGTGTTAGTTGAAATTGTAGTGCTACCGATGGAGAAGGAAAATGAAAGAGCTTGAATTTTGTATTACATTTCAAAGTATGAGTAACAAACACTAAGATCATCACTAGACTTACTGAGATTTTCTTCTTTAATTTGTCACTTTGCATTTTACTTCTTTAAAACGTTTTTAATGCTAAGAGAAATTGAATCTCTCTCTCTTCTTTCCCTAAGTATCGTGGACTATTGGTATTGGGTGATAGTTCAATAATCAATATTATATGTTAAAGTTATGTTTAAATTTCAAATGATATATTTATTTGTTAATGCATGTCTTAATTAGTGGCATAATTGTACATTAGTGATTTGTCTCTACTCTTTTATATATAAACAGTCCATATTAAATCTGTGGACCCTCACCACCTGATTTTCTCCAAATCTTCATTCACGGTTCACATTCCACTCTCGCTCCTACTCCCTCTTTTTTAATAGTAGCTCATAAAATCAAGTACTCCCGAGTTTATTACACGCTAGCTACTCCCGCCCTCAAAACTTAGCTGAAAATCAGGGACAATTTTTCAACGTGCAATTTTCTATCACAATTTCACCTATATATACGCACATTAATGTGTTGTGCTTTATTATTCTTTTTTTTTTTTTTATGTTGGATACATTTTAAAAGATATATAGTGACAAATGGCCCGTCATTATATATACATTAAATGATGTAGTTTAGTTTATAGTTAAGATTTTATTTGGTATTGTCAGTATAATTTTAAAAGAATATATATATATATAGTTTGATGAAATGAATAACCACATACGTAATTTGATAACTAAATGTACCGATAGTTCGGTAAAGCATCGATATTATAAAATGAAATCTAAGATATATAGATACAAATTTTGAAAAAAACGTAACCATGATTAACTTTTTGTCTATAGTTAATTTTTCTCTTAAATTTTCCTAATGGCCGGGGTTGTAAATTACTTAAAATTATAGTATGTCATATGAAGAAATAAATGAGGTAGGACCCAAAGTTCATATATTATAAAGTTTGGGGTCGGAACCCTAATTTTGAAGGACAACTACAAGCATGCACCTCCGAAGCTATTGGAAGAAAGATCGATGTGGAGCCAAAAGTGCTCTGGTCCCCCATCGCCCCATCCCATTCCCATTGGTCTTGTCTTCCTTAAAAGAATATATTGTCTAATATTGTCTGGTTTTGTTGGGATTACGGAGGGTAGAATTTTAATATATTCTTTTCCAAGTAATTTAGCTATCAAAATGTATTTGATTCCCGTTTATTACTTGAGTTTAGTTTTTTTGGTGCTTTGATTTTATTTTTTTTCAAATCTCAGTGAAGTGTTTTTTTTTAAAAAAATAAAAATAAATTATGTTCGTTTTATTATATCAATATGCATCGAAATGTGATTAATCACCTTAATGGTACAAAATTAAGTTTTAGAGTTTCTTTGACATCATATTTATATTTAATTTTATTATATTTTTGTTAATAATAGAAATATAATTTGAAGGACAGTGGGTGTGGTGT
>JAUZJE010000074.1:0-1708 GCA_032886695.1 'Waltheria sp.' little leaf phytoplasma | reverse complement strand
TTATCAAAAGATTCAGCAATAATTAACAAAGGAACTCTATTACTTAATGAATATTCTAAAATACGATTAATTTCGAATATACTATTAATCTTATGATCAGTAATTAAAATAGCAGCTTGCATATGAAGCCAGCCAGCTGCTGGTGCTTTCATAAAGTTTATGGTCCTTACGGTTACATGTAACCTAGTGTCCTATCACAGATTTGATTGCTTGTGAGATATTTATGACTTAATTAATGTGAAATTTTGGAAATGAAAAAGGAAATGCATGTATCATGGCATCATCATGGCAAGTCCCTTGGATAACAGGAGAGGCATTCAAGGGAAACATACAAACCTTACAAGCTTAATCATACTGGTTCTAATCTACATATCTACAATACAAAAAAACTATAGACAAACATATTAACTGTAAATAAATACTATGAAAAGGGCAGTCCAGTGCATTAAACTCCAGCATTGTGAGGTTTGATGAAGGCAAGACAAATATTTTGTTAGTTATTCCATTGTTCTTACCTTGCATGGAAGGCCACCTGTCTTTCTGAGGATGTCAATTGGAAGAGTATCCAGAACTCTAGTAGGTAGAATACCCTCTGAGTACCTGTGCCAAGTCAAGCAATCTTAAGTTTCTGTTCATAATTACAATACATGCTCTCACTATAATTGCAAGCAAAAATTTCCGGAAAGCGCTGTACCATAAGTAGTCTACAGTTCCAAGAAACTTTGAGTGGTAGGAAGTGGCTAATGGTTCACCAGTGAAGTCTCTTGTATCTGTAGAACCCTGAGAAACAATAATAGAATTGTCATAATATTTCAAATAATGGGAAGAGAAAGATGCTGATACAGAATGGTCTACTTATGTGTATATGTGTATACATATATCTAATGTACACCTTTACTGTAGCATAGGAGCTACTAAGCTTCAATGGATGCACAACTAAATAACTGTCAGCATTTCCAGTTGCAGCTTTAACCTCCTCATCTGTCCAGCAATCATTCAAAAATCTGATACCCAAAGTACTGAGTTCTATTAATCGGAATTTATAATTAGAATAAGACATGTTTGAGAAAAATAATTCTAAGAAAACACCAGAACATGGAGATGAGTTTCTTTGTGAATAATAGCAACATTCAACTCTTAAGAGAAAGGCCTTAAGTGGTTATGAGCTGGCACAAACAAAATACTAAGGACAATAGCCCCTCTGGCCTCTTATCCCATAGAGTGTCATACAAAATTCAAAACATAATGTTATCTTGTATCCCCGCATAGCTCTTCAATTCAAATTCAAATATCACAGCACTAGCTTTCAAAGGGAATTTCAGAAAAATAACTCCATAAACTGCAATTGGAGCTTCAATGCATTAATTTTGTCGCATTAACATTTTTTGCATTTGAAATGTGATAGATAATGTGAGAAGGTGGGCAAATGATGATTTTTGGAAAGAAAAAGAAAAGAAAGGAACAAGACACCTCATTTAACTAGATATATAATAAACCTATTACAGGATAGGTTAAACAGACATATATATGCACACAGAAACAGACACAATCACTGAGACACTGAAGAACTCCTAGTAGGTTACAAAAGTAATTTTGATTTAGAGGTATGATGATCAGAGAAGGTTGGTTTGGGATGTGTGCTTATGCAGAATGGGCGAGTGATTGCTTATGCATCGAGGCAGTTGAAGAAGCATAAGCATAACTACCC
>JAUZJE010000073.1:0-1713 GCA_032886695.1 'Waltheria sp.' little leaf phytoplasma | reverse complement strand
TTTATCTTTTTATGTCTCCTTTTTGTCCTCTGAGTAGCTCGAGGCAGCATACAAGTCTGCTGCACCATTTGTTTCGCGATGGAGTTTATGGAACTTGGGCTTCTCCTCAAAGTACTTTTCCCAAGAAGCTTTACTCTTTAAAAGAAGCTGCTTCTGGTCTTTTCCCCAAAGCTCTGGATTATTCTTCATCATTTTAAACGACTCCCAATCATCCAAATGCTCCATCGGTGTTTCGACATCATCCCTTTCTATATCCACAATCAACCTCACTTTCCTACCTTTCTCCTTGAGCAAAAGTTTGCCAACAACTACCAAAGTTGCATCTAGAGCCTTTAGCTCTAACAAATGACGTTCACGTCTCATCTCTTTAAATTCATCCTTAATAAGATCTTTTATATCCTCAAAACTTAGCTCATTCTTTGCAGCACCTTTAAGTTCCATCTTCTTTGCAGCTTCTAACTTCTTTGCAGCAGCAGCTTTAAAATTCAGCAAATTAAATGTTCCTTCATGCAACACATGGCCATTACTATTACGAACAACATATCCCATAGTAAGAGTTTGTAGATCATTATTTATAATTAATCCTGACTCATTGAAGTCTACTTACACTTTACGATCATGGGAGGAACAAAAATCATTAAAAATAAAATATGCATGATTAATTGTTGTATGAGGCCAAGAACAAGAACCTTCTAAAAAATTTAACTAATTCACATAATATGCATATGTATAGGTACTAAACAACACCAATTTAGTATTCTCAAATGATGGTTGTGCCATGCAACTAGTTGTATCTTGTTATAAACATTAAAAAATAAATTAGTTATGCTAATAATAAAATATGTAAATAAATTTTCTTAAACTTTAATAATAACTAATTATTATATCTTTAAAGTCTCCTATTTGTGTCCATCGAAAGTAGAGTAACTTCAAAAAATAACTATTTAGATCATAAAACTCATAGTAATACACCATATTCTTGTAGTACGAGAAGAAGATGAACACATTTTGAATTAAAATAATTACGGGCATGATGGCTCCAATGCACTTGGTACATGGTTTGCTGTAGTACGACGTAGGCCATTGGACACTCAAGTACTTATAGAGTTATAGAAACTTGTGGCTGGAGCCAAGGTCACACTAACAACAACTACCACGAGTATATGCTGCAATGAAATGAATCCCAACAATATTTCCTTTTGAATTAACTGAGATAGAATTTTTCATCTTAAATTCTGTCTCGATGTGAGACAGAGCGAATTTGTCTCAAATTTCCGTCTCTACCAAACCTTTTTCTAGTAGTGAATATCAAGAATATACAGTTGAATAATATAGAAATATAAGATGAACAGACTATAAAAGGAGCAGTATTGTTGTTTGGCAAGCCAGCAAAAAAGAAAGAGAAAAGGAATAGAATGTGGTGTGGTAGGGTTAGTTTTACGGTGCTAAACCAAGTTTTTTTTTGCACCAATGAAAAAAATGATGTGGCACCAGTTAGAGGATAACACAAATATGGAAAAGAAAAGATTAGGTTGTTTAAGTGCTATACTGTTTAATCTCAATTTCTACCTGTTTCATTGTTTCTTCATTGTTATTTCTGGTTTCAAAATCAAAAAGAAACACCCTCTTAATATCTTCACCAGAATCGTTAACCTTCTGAAGTGGTACCAACTATTCCTAGACTAAAACGTTCTATGGAAACGCAATCGATCC
>JAUZJE010000072.1:0-1721 GCA_032886695.1 'Waltheria sp.' little leaf phytoplasma | reverse complement strand
TTCATAGGCAAAAAATCTTCTTTCACTACAACAACCCACATGTGTTCACCACCCACGCAGAACTTGCTAACTTGCCAAGAGCTATAACAACCTCTTCATCCTTCAGAAATCTAAATAGTCCATAAATCTGCTCCGCTGTCGTCTCATCAAAACCCATAAAAAAGTTACAATCGATCTACAGAGATGTTTCATAGCTTTGTCAAGTTCCTCTGTGGACATGGTTAATCACCATATTAGCAGTGGACAAATCCAATGTTAGTTCCTTAATGTCATAATTGTAAGGAACCCTTGGCGCCTCCGCCGCCATATTTGGCCTTCCTGAGGTAGTCTAGAAGTAGGAGGAGGACGTTTAGGTAGGGTTTGAAAAAAGTTAAAATTTATTTACGAGGCGAGCTGTTAAAAAATTGAATTCACGAGGGGTATGGCCCGACCCGGTTCCGCACTACATATCCCATACATTTAGAAAGAGTTCAAATATAAGTATTGGTTACAGTTATAATTATTTTTTAAAATAAAAAATAAAAAAACATTTAGTTACATATTCAAAAATATTGAAAGGTCGTGCTCTGATACCACAAAAACATTTGCTATAACAATATGATAGATATGTAGATATTTAATGAAAAAAATTAAAAGGCACGGTAAGAAACTAAAACAAATCCTTTTTATTATATATATTGGCTTAAGCCAAAGTAATTAGGTATATCGAACTATTAATGACCGAACTAATTAATAGTGAAGTAATCAATTAGAATTTGAAAAGTTATCCAATAATTGTTTTCAATTTTTCAAACAAAAGGTGATCTAGGTGCAATTGAGTTAGAGAAAAATTTAAGGAAGGAGACCAAAGGATAATAAAAAATGAAAAAAAGAAAAATATTAATTTTGGAAGGCATTAGGTATATTGTTTGACACTTGGCAATCATACATCTAAGCCACATGTCAAATAATAGGCCTAGTGCCTTCCAAAATAGATAGATAAGTGGATATTTAATCATGTCTTGCTACTGGAATACTGAGTGTCACATTCATATATGACGTAACTATTTGTGTGGGCATGGTGATATACCTCATAAAACACTTCAAAACCTCGCTGGTTAAAAATATCATAAGCAATTGAATTGATATGTTGACAAACGATAGACTGTCAAGTTCTCATTGTTCCTAATCCATTCAAGTTCTAATTTTTTTTTTGACAAACATTCAAGTTCTAATTTTACCTAGTTAATTCAATTCAATCATTATTTGTTTATCTCCTAAAAACATTTTCCAACTTCCTCTAAATTTTATGCTATCTTTTGTTCAAGTTTTCTTTCACCTTTTCACTACATTTTTTCACTGTCTCTCTCCATCCCGTTGTCGTTGTATGTTATCGTTGTATAACAATACATTAGACTTAGTGGAATGAGCAGGATAAATGGATAATCTGTTTTCCCTCTCACAAGTTACTATTCTACTTTCAATTAAAACTCACACATACTCTTATAAATTACATTTATACTACAATTTAATAATCTCTCAACATTTTCACTGTCCAATATTTATCTTTGAATTGATATTCCATGACTGTCTAGATATTTTTAATATTTGACCAAATATAAAGTTAAACAAGAAATCCATATTTTAAAAAAAGAAGTTGAAGAAGATTTGAATTTGAGAAGACGCATAATTGTTAATTTAGAAGAACAAATTATTCATAAAGAAGAATTGTTAAATTCGCG
>JAUZJE010000071.1:0-1724 GCA_032886695.1 'Waltheria sp.' little leaf phytoplasma | reverse complement strand
TTACTTTTAAAGATGTTTATGGGATGGAAAGTGAAAAAGAAGAACTTGAAGATTTATTAACTTATTTTCGAACTAATCAAACTTTAATTAACTTCGATAAAGTCCGCCCTAAAGGTTATTTACTTTATGGCCCACCAGGAACAGGCAAAACCTTTTTAATTAAAGCCCTTTGTGGGGAAGCTGATGTTCACTTTATTAATTTAATTCCTGCGAAATTAGATCAAAAATACATCGGCGAAGGTAAAGAAGTTTTAGAAAAAATTTGGCAAGAAGCGGAAAATTATGATAAAACTATTATCTTTATTGATGAAATTGATGGGTTACCCAATCGAGGTGATCACAATACTTCTTCTGTGAGTGCTAATATTGTCAATACGCTTTTAGATAAACTAGATGGTTTTAACCGTTCTGATAAAAAAATTGTTTTAATGGGGGCCACTAACAATCTTGCTAAAATTGACCCTGCTTTACGTAGTCGTTTTAGTAAAGAAATCTATATTGGGCATTTAAAAGATACCGAAATTGAAGGTTATTTGAAACATATTATTGTTCCTTATCAAATTAGTTACCATACTTTTTTAGCTTTAAAAGATATCGCCCAATTATGTCAAGGCAAAAATTTTTCCAATCGAGATTTAACAACGATCGTCGAAGAAGCTTATAAAAAAACCGCTAAATGGCGTCAACACAATCCTGAAAATCATGAAGTGATGTTGCCTTCGGATCTTGAAGAAGTCTTACAACTGAAATTAAAAACAAAACCCGATCACCAACAAGTAAAACAACGTCGAATGGCTTGTGAAAACCAATATGCCCAATGGCGGCAAGGATTTAATCAATATTTAGCTAAACCTAAAGACGAAACCAAAATAAGCGTTAATTTTACCTTTGATGGTTTAAATGGCATTAATTATTATCCTCGGCGCTATTCTCAAATTTCCTCCGAGTTAGCTAATCTTCATCAGCAATTAACTAAAATTCACCAAGAAAACCAAATCTCGCAATTAGAACAAGAATTAGCCATTTTAAAACAAACGCCAGACAAATACCAACAAACCATTCAAGATAAAACCCAAGAAATTATTGACCTTAAAAACCATTTAAAATCACTTCAAGCTGATGAAGAAATTTTAAGAAAAGAATTAAAGCTAGTTGAAAATCGCCTTCAAAATCAACCTGAACCTTCTAATCTCGCTTGTTACATCAAAGACCGTTATCCTTTTGACTGTTGGAATGATCAAGGACTACCTTGTACACATTTCCCCATTAATGATTTTGAATATTCTCAATTCGATAAAGAAATTGATAGTTATTTATATATTTATATCAAAATCGAAAAACAATTCCGTAAAGACGCAGACGGTAATTGTTTAATGCTGAAATATAATGGTCCTAAATATTTAATCGAAGAAGATAAAGACTATTACCTGGGTCGTGCTCGCGTTCCTGACTCTAACTCCAAATCGACTAATTTCCATCTACATTTCAACCCTGTTCGTAAAACTTTATCCCTTTACCAAGATAAACATCACAATAATAAAATCGAAGAAGCCGAATACCTTACGAGAAGAGCTAATATGGATTAGTAAAAAAAATTTTATTTGCTTACCCAGACCCTTGCGGGGGTCTTTTTCTTTTGAAAAAAATAATAAAATATGAAATTTTAAGATCTTTAAAGGTCTTTTTTTATTTAACTAGCACTTATTTATTCATCAAAAATGAAT
>JAUZJE010000070.1:0-1738 GCA_032886695.1 'Waltheria sp.' little leaf phytoplasma | reverse complement strand
CAAAATTTCTTCATTTGAACTCTTGAGTATCTCGTTCATGAAATCTCAATATTATTGTTTAGAGTAAAATCCAAGTAGAATATATTTGTAATCGATTCCTTTGTCTTCCTTGGTGTATAGATGAGTTTAGCTTTATTTTCTTGGCTAATCTATAAAATTAGGGGTGAAACTCAACTCACCAACCTTTCCTCATTTCCTTATGAATGTTAATAGTCTAGCTTAAATCCTTAGGTTAGAGTGTGAAACTAATTGGTGAAGAGATTTGCTTCAAAGACCCACCACATTATTTCTGCCTAGCAAGAAATATTACCTAATTTGAGAACTATGGTAAGTTCAAGCTTTTGAATTATAAGACTTTCATGGGTACTTGGAAGGATCAGTGTAGTAGCTCATCTATAGGAATTACTAGTATAAGTTGTATAAGTTTCTTCTACATTCGTAACAAATTCTTGGATATTGTTACCATTGGATTTGAAATAAACATCTTCTTTTAAGAGAATTTAAGGAACATTCGAATTACAGGTTAAGGTTTTGAAAGATAAAGTTAAAGTTGGTGGTTAAAGTGATATGGTGAGTTGATTGGATGGAAACGATGTTGTCATGAAGAAGTACTCGTGTTTGATGCACTATGCAATTAAGCTAAATTTCGAGGACGAAATTTCTATAAGGAGGGTAGAGCTGTAGAACCCGTGATTTCAACCTAAGGACATTTTTGTCTTTTCATGCATTAACACATCTTAGCAATTGCATTCATTATATTTAAACAATCATAAAACTTTATTGAGGCTATATATATTATGTGATTTAATTCCAGAATTTTATTTATATTATAAATTAATTTATTTACTTAGGAATTACATTTTAGACCTAATTAAATTGATTTTGGGCTTTAAGGATTAAATAATTTAATTGCCAAAATGTGCAATGACTGCCCAATAATAATCTCATTTAGCCAAATTTGGATTTTTGGACTCAATTGAAATAATTCAAAATATATTGGGGTTTGACTAGAATTGACTAAATAAGAAAGGACCATTTAATAATTTGCCCACTTTTATAAAAATATCTCTCCCTCCCCCTATTTCTTTTTCTTCCCCGACGAGCCAACCCCATTGTCTCCTTCTCTGCTCAATTTTTACCAAATCACTACCCACCTATAGTTTTATCTTGCAGTGGGTTGGCCTGGATCATTGCATGCTTAGTCTTACTCATGAACTGATATGGTATGAGAAGAAGATCAAAGGCAGAGGTTATGTGGCTAGACTTCAAAGGGGTGCCTTGGGGGCTGTTGTACGAGAACTTTGGAAGGAAAGGAATAATATATTGTTTAGGGGTATTAGGAGGTCTATTTCTGATATTTATGAATGTATACAGTTTGAAGTTTTGGTTAGGTGTCTGAAATTTTGGGAGGAAGGAATAATATCTTGTTTTTTTGGTTGGTAATTTAATTTTCTATTCAAGTTAAAAATATTATGTATATAAATCTCGCCCTCTAACTTCAAATCCTAGCTACATCCGTGATGCTTGGAGAATACAATCCATGTTCAATGAGAAGATTGCCAAATAGCTAGGACAATGAATGTAAGGCTTTTATTTTAATCCTAAGCACCATATGGTAAATTAGCATTTAAATATTCTTCTATATCACAAAGATGAGCAGTACCTTTAATAATAAATTCTTGATTAGAAATTTTAACAATTTCGAAATCGTTTTTATCATATTCATCTTGAATTTCGC
>JAUZJE010000069.1:0-1761 GCA_032886695.1 'Waltheria sp.' little leaf phytoplasma | reverse complement strand
AAAAGATAGAATTTAATAACATAATCAATAGTGATTATCGGCATCAATACTAGTAAAAGTGATAATGATAAGAGGAGATTACTAGGTAAAGAGGAAAAGATTTTTTTAATGAACATAGTTTTTGGTTTCCTTTCTAAAAGAGGGTAAATAAAAAAGACCCTTGAAAGGGTCTGGGTAAGCAAATAAGATTTTTTTTACTAATCCATATTAGCTCTTCTCGTAAGGTATTCGGCTTCTTCGATTTTATTATTGTGATGTTTATCTTGGTAAAGGGATAAAGTTTTACGAACAGGGTTGAAATGTAGATGGAAATTAGTCGATTTGGAGTTAGAGTCAGGAACGCGAGCACGACCCAGGTAATAGTCTTTATCTTCTTCGATTAAATATTTAGGACCATTATATTTCAGCATTAAACAATTACCGTCTGCGTCTTTACGGAATTGTTTTTCGATTTTGATATAAATATATAAATAACTATCAATTTCTTTATCGAATTGAGAATATTCAAAATCATTAATGGGGAAATGTGTACAAGGTAGTCCTTGATCATTCCAACAGTCAAAAGGATAACGGTCTTTGATGTAACAAGCGAGATTAGAAGATTCAGGTTGATTTTGGAGACGTTCTAATACTAATTTTTGATTTATTTTAATCAGTTCATCGCGATTTTTCATGATTTTTTGTGATAAATGATCTAATTCGGGATTGTTAGGGGCCGCATTGATATCAATCATTCGCCTATTTAAATAACTTTGTAAGTTTTTTTCTTGAGCTTCTTTTTCTAATAAATCTCGTTCTTTCAATAATTGTTGGGCTTTTAGTTTTTGTTGTTCGTAATAACCTACCCCGTTAAGGCCATCAAAGGTATATTTAACTTTAATCATGGTACATTTTTTATTATCATCATACCATTCCGCCTCTTTTTCACATGTAGTTTCTTTAATACTAGGGATTTCTTGTTTTGGTAATTTAATGATGTTCATTTTGATTAAAATCAAAAAAATCATCAACAAACATAATAATAACCCTAATATGATTACTCCCCATTTAATGATTTTTCTGATGATCTGAAACATGATTAATTCCTTTCGATAATTTATAACATATCAACATTTTAACACATTTTACCTTTTGAGTTTGCCTTAAAACCATTTTCCGACCCAAGAAAATACTTTTGAAGCATTATTGATAAAGTATTTTTTTAAAGGTTGAATAGCAGCACTATAGGTTTCTTTTTGTTTTTCCAATATTTCATAGTTTTTGTCGAGTTTTTGTTTTTGTTGAATTAATTCATTTTCTTGTTCTTTTAATTTTAGTTTAGTCGCTTCATGGGCTTCTTGTTCCTCTTTAATTTGTTCTTTCAGTTTATTAATTTCATGACGGAGTTCCGCGTTTTCTTCGTGATATTTACTAGAAGCATTTTCTAAAGTTTTAATAGTCTCCTCTAGGGCCTGAATGTGCAGACCTTGTTGCACCCATTTGTCCATTTGTTGTTCTAAATCCTCGCTTAAACGGTTAATTTCTTCCGATTTTTCGGTAATAATTTGGTTTAATTGGTGGATTTCTTGTTCTTGTTGCTGAATAGTTGCTTGATATTCTTGTTCCTTTTGCTGAAAAGCATTTGTTAATTGATGGATTTCCTGTTGCAGTGCTTGTTTTTCTTGAGCCGATAGTTGTTGATTAGTAATTAATTCTTGATTTTTAATGGCAATTAAGGATTTTTGGTCCTGGAGTTGGTTTTGGAGTTGTTCGGTCATTTGA
>JAUZJE010000068.1:0-1783 GCA_032886695.1 'Waltheria sp.' little leaf phytoplasma | reverse complement strand
AAATTAAAAATTTTATATAAAAATATCAATAGAAAATAAATATGAATAGAATTTTATTTATAGTTTCGTTAATTAAAAATTATAATACAGTTGCTGATATTGGTACAGATCATGGATTAGTATTAATCAAACGTCGTCATCACATCATCCCTCCGAGCTTGCACTTGCATTTGCACAATAAAGAAAGTTGAGCTCCTTTTGGTGTTGGACTTGGTGTTGGTTTTTTGTGCAAAAATTGGGATAGGAAAGGCATGGTCTCAAACAGGGACACTTGGGGTCGGGGACCATTCCATCAAAATGAAATGAATAAAGGCAATGTTAAAAGTCGGTCTGCCCAACCCCAACCCAAACCCATCTCACAATTTACTCAATCCTCCTCACTCCTTTCTTCCTTCCACGCTTTTCTTTCCCTTTCTTTTTCTTTTTCCTAATAATCTAATTATACGTAAATAATTGCTTGCCCTGATTTTTCTTTCTCTCTTCGAAAAGGGGTGTGTGTGTGCTAAGCTAAGTTGTACGATCGGCACCCACATTTTGCACATATATTTGATTGAATAATATACACTTACTTTTATAACATGCACAAATTTTTCTTAGGACAATAGCAATTCGGGTCATACCCTTGGTGGAAGCCATGACATATACCAAATATATATTTCACACAAAGATATCATCAATTCTTTATACTCGTTCTTGGAATAATGATAAAATGATGAAAGTTTAAGTAATTCCGGCCAGTCATCACCATTGAATAAGTTGCTGTAAATAGGATATTGTTGGCTTATAACTATCCAAAATTCCCCGGCTTTCAATGAATATGGAAATGTCATAATTGCTTTCTACTTCAAATTCAAGTATGACTGACAAAACATGGGAGTTAGGTTAGGTGCCACTACATCACATTTACACTACATGTTTGGTAGGGAAGAAGAAGAAGAAGGAAAGTAGAAGGAAGATAAATAGGTGAAAGAAATTAGTTTTTCTTGTTTGTGTTTGGTAAGAGATGAGAAGTAAAACAGTGAAAAATAAAAAGAAACACACAAGTTAAGGGTAACTAAAATGAGAAATAAAGTCTGTTAATTTGCATATAAAATGTGTTTCAGTCTTTTATTTGTCAAACATATCTTTAGAGATTTTAAATTGCCTAAACAAAAGAGATATTTGTGAGATTGACTACATCTATATATATCTGTGGGCATAATCCTAAGTTTATGACCCTCAAAAAGAAAAAAGAAAAAAGATGAGTATTGAGCAAAAGGAATCCTCTATTATTTCCACTACTGTGAAGAATATATATAGAGAAAGAGAGAGATAAATGAGTTGGTCAATGTATAAGAACTCTTGAACTGGTCCAAAGCCAAAGGGGTTTGGAAATTTAGGATGTAAATAATATAAAAGGAAGAGGAAAAGAAAAAAAAAGATCAAAAGAAGCAAAGCCATATCTAAGCATCTGATTCCACCCAGCAGGTTTAGTGAAGGGGAATTTGAGTTAAGAAAGTGGCTTTGTGTCTCATCCATCTACAGAAAAATCATCAACAAACAAAATGATCAAAAAAGAAGAAAAAAGAAAATTCCAAAGTGTTTTTATATATCTGGCAGCATATGTTCTATAAGAATCTCAATTCAGTCATAATTAAAATTGTTATATATATGTTCCCATTATTATTTATAATGGGGTGGGGCAGTTCTCCATTGCTAGCTAGCTTTTTTTTTTTGAGAAATTACATAGGTACGTGCAATTACAATTATATTTAATATTTACATTATTTATATATGCAACTAC
>JAUZJE010000067.1:0-1807 GCA_032886695.1 'Waltheria sp.' little leaf phytoplasma | reverse complement strand
CCTTTGCCTCTGTCCAGATCCCTTCCCTTCAACCCTTTGAAAACTGTGTCGTCTTCAACTCCAAAAAGGCGCTGCTTTACATCCCTCCCTTCAGTCTCTTCCGTCCTCACCAAACAAGACACTGTCAGAAAAGTTTCAAATTTTTACTTCGAATCCTCACCTTTAATCACCTAATTAACCCCATGGAAGCTTAACCCAAGTTCCAAACACGTTGATAACATGATCTCTAACTCCGAAATGCATCAAACAACAACATATAGCTCAAATTCGAGCTCTCTCTCTTGAACCCAAAAATGCAAACCCTAATAATCTAAATGCCATGATTTCGTGTCATGCAACATGTTAGGAAGAAACGACGTCCGGGTGGACCGGATGAATGGTCGATGACGCCACGGTGAACGACCGGGGTCGCGGGCCCGGTGAATGCGGGAAAATGTCGGCCGCTCCCCGGGTGGGCGGCGCCCCGGGACGCGGCACGCCGGCCCGGCCCGGTCGTCCGGTCGGGCCGGGCCGAGGACCGGCCGGATCGGTGGACACGCGGCGGGTCGGTCGTCGGTCGACGTCGATTCGATCCGGACAGGTTGCACAGCAACGGGTTTCAGGTCGAGACGGGATCGGCGCCGCTTCGACGGGGTCGTTCCGGCCCGGCGCTCCGCCGAGTGGACGCGGTCCGGACGGGTGAACCACGTCCGGGTCCAGAGGTCGTCCGGGGATTTCCTTGTGGCCGTCCAGAACGGGTGATAGCTTCCTTTACCCCGGCCTTACCGTGGCGACGAGGGCGTCGTGCGACGGTGCTGTTCGCTGTTCTCCTACGGTCGGGAAATGCTTCGATTGCGTGTCACCGCGTCAATTCTCCACCGTATTCGATCGGTATTCCCGGTTCTTCCACCCCGAGGAGGGCGACGTGGCATCGACGACAGGATCCGGCGCGGCGGTGTGGCGGGCGGCCGCCGCCGGTGCCCCCGAGGCATGCGGCGCGTGAACCGCCTGCTGCGTGCGGCGCTCGGTCCACCGACCATGAGCCGCAGCCGGGCACTGGGACTGATGGAACGCACGTCCGCGATCACCAGCCTGATCATCAGCTCCGAGCACCTGTGTCGTCCGGCGGCCCGCCGACCGGGCGGCCTCAACGACTGGGCCATCACCCGGGACAACCTCCGCGGGGCCTCCCGCGGCACCCGTCGGGTGCTCGACCTGGTCGCCACGGAGCCCGCCACCACCGCGCTGCACGTGGCCAAGGTGGCGGCGTCGGCATTGCTGCTCTCGCCGGTCCGGTCACGCCGCTGGCGGACGACGGCCGATGCCACGGTCGCGGTCTCGGGCCTGCTGATGTACCCCCGGCACCACTACGGGACCGACGGTTCGGACCAGGTCAACTTCCTCGTGCAGTCCGCTGCGGCCATCGCCCGGGCGGCGGGCGTGCGGACCCGTGTGGTGGACGCCGCGCTGTGGGCGGTGGCGGCGCAGGCGACGCTGTCCTACGCCGCGTCCGGCTGGGTCAAGATCGCCGGGTCGTCCTGGCGCGAGGGCAGCGCACTGGAGGGCATCACCCGCACGCTCACCTACGGGGACGCGGGCGTGTGGCGCGCGGTGCGTCGCTTCCCGCGGTCGGCCCGGCTGCTGGGCACCGCGGTGCTCGCGCTGGAGTGCAGCTTCCCGGTGGTCTACGCGGCCGGCGGTCGGCCCGCCCGCACCTACGTCGGCAGCGCCCTGATGTTCCACCTCGCATAGATAATCAACATTTAGAAATTTTAGATAACCAAGAATTATTAACTTTAACTGATAATATAATCATTATTGATCATCA
>JAUZJE010000066.1:0-1809 GCA_032886695.1 'Waltheria sp.' little leaf phytoplasma | reverse complement strand
ATCAAATTCGCACAATTTTCAAAATTCCTCGTACTATTTAAGAGATCTATTACCATATATATATAGTGCCATAAAGTCCAATTTTAATTTACCCGGAGATCCTTTTTATGCTACCCACCACAAGCCCCTTGTGTATGTTTGCTGAATACGAGCCAAACTTGTTTGGGTCTGTATCAATATTGTCAAACTACTAGCTCTGATACTAATTATTGGGCCTAATCGGCTCGCCCTCCTAACATGATATGATATTGCCCACTTTAAGTTAAGCTAAATCTACAGGGTTTTCAAAAGGCCTTGTACTATTTGAGAGATCCATTAACTTATAGTATCTAACATTATATCTTTAAATATGGAATTTTATTCGTACGTACCCGATCAAAACCCCATTTGAAAGTTTTGGATAACTTAGTGTAAGGGTGCTGCGAGATTGAAAATTGTAAAACTAATGTAATTTTTTTTATAGAAATACTGGCCAAAAAGAGTAAAAAAAAAAAGACTTTTTTTAGTGTAAATTTATCGTGGATCACCTTATAGCTAGCAGTGAAATAAACATATACTATTTCTGAGTAGAATGATCGCAGATTTGCGGATTGAGATTATAAGATGAAAAAAAGTAGAATGAATGAAGATTTGCAGAATGAGATAATAAGATGAAAAAAACTACCTCATACTATGCCATATCTTATATTGCATATATGAGAAATAGTTAATAATAAGAAATAGACAATGTTGAAAGAGTGTGAAAAGGATAGTAGTAGTAAGTAACAATGTGCATAGAAATAATCCACCCATTGACCTAGCTACCAAGAGTTGGTCTCATGCACATGGGCCAGCCAAGACCAAGACGGAAACTTTCTAGTCAATACGCTGGTATACAGTTCTTCAGAAATTTAATATTTATTAATTAATTATTTTTGTAGGAGGTTATACTTCATATGTTAAAAAAAAATGACAAATTCACAATGTGAACATATATGCATATGTTAAATTAAAATTGACTCTTGATTGATCAAGTCGATCTTTAGAGTACTATTTAAAGCTTCCTATTATTATTCGGTTCAAGACCGCAAAGCTAAGTGTCCACTTCTCTCCTAACTAGCATGATACTGTCCGCTTTAGGTCAAGTTGGCAAGCTCACACAGTTTTCAAAAAGCCTCATACTAGTTAAGAGATTTGCCAACTTATATGGCACTTTCAATTCTTGTCCGCTTCAGATGTGGGACTTTATAAGACTATATTTTTAGTAGCTCTTTTTTAAGGCGTGATTGAAGAGACGAGTTTGCCAGTTGGCTAGGTGAGGTCCCATTGCTAGCTACTTAGCTGTGTTAGCTGGAGTGAGGGAGCATTGCATTTGCACACGGGGAACCATCACTGAATTTTCAAACCATTATTAGTGAGAAATTAAAGCTTTTTCTTTTTCTTAATTAATTAAACTTAAAGCAAGCAAGAAATAAGGCATTGCAAACCAAATTGTGTTCAACCTAAAATCAAGGGTGATCAACAGTGCAGAATGAGATTTTTTGAGGGGTAATTCTCGCATGTGAACGGATTGGCTTCAATTTAGATAAAATAAAAGGAATCTGTCATCATTGTCAATGTAATTACTTTACAGAAAGAAAAGAAAACAAATAAATCAATAGTAACAACAAACTCCATGGAGACTTGGGAGTAAAGTTTAGTGAGATTATTATTTTATTATCTGCGGCATCTTTTCAAGAAACTACTAAAATTTTAATTGATGCTACAATTAAAGGTCAAAAAGATTTTTTATTAGGTTTAAAAGAGAATGTTATTTTAGGTGGTTTAATA
>JAUZJE010000065.1:0-1819 GCA_032886695.1 'Waltheria sp.' little leaf phytoplasma | reverse complement strand
TTTAATGTTTGTTAAGCGATATTTGATCCAATTAGTTGGCAATACTACTTTTACATTACAGACTTAAGGATTGAAATTTTATAGTACATAAAAGAATAAATATTTTTAATGAATTTAATCAGTGACAATGCACGATATATATGAATAGAGTACAGAAAAATTAATGCTTGAATTAACATATATTAGTTTTACATTATATATATATATATATTTTTTTTGTAAATCAACAGACCTTGCTCCTTAATGATAATAATATGTAAGTAAATCAAGGATAACTTAGAAATTTAAAGAATTAGCGTATTATTAAATATTAGAAAATGAATGAAGATGGAATATAACTAGTGGAGTTCTAGTGTTTTCTTTGGAGTGATATATGGTAGTTTTAAATAATTATATCAATTTACTAGTTATATTCTTTGCTATGGCAATATTTAAGCATAGGGTATTCTTTTCCCTGTTTCCAACTTTGCTTGATCTAGATTTAAATGAGCCATGAAAAAGGGGGTGAGGGGTTTGATGAGGCTTCTTTCTATATTGAAAAAACTAAGCTATATAGTTTAGAGATTGAAAAGTATTTAGGTCAACCTTTGATCATAATTAGAAATTACAACCTACTATGATCTTCACTTATATTATTTTGTTATGTCAAATGGAACATAAAATATGGTTTGTTCTTACATACAAATTTATATTTTAGGATCACAAGAGGAAAACGAGGTTGAAAAACTTAACAACTCGTATGAGAAGGCTAAGATCGGATATGGCAAAAACAAAAGCAGAACAAAAAACAATCAAAGAGGGGCAAAGACTAGTAAGGAAAAAGTTTGAAGCCATTGAATTAGAATGTGAGCAACTTCGTAAGGAGACTAAACTCATAATGCAGCAGAGCGCCAACACCCAACTCCGCCTTGCTTTCATGTTTGGAATCTTGAAAGCAAGAGAAAACCGAGAGTTTGACAAGGCAGCTAAGCTCACTTGTATTCTCCGGTATCTATCTCCCTTCGCTACTTGGCTAATTGAAGTACTAATCATTTTCACGAAATACTTTCTCAAAGTAGCTAACAACAACGCCATAACTAACCACTTCCCTTTCTTTTGATTACAGTGAATTGGTAGAGAATGAGCAAAGGAAAACTATGGCAACCGTCGAAGAGACATGTTGTATTGAATAAAAGGTGAATGATGATCTTCATTGGATTTCTCAGCAACCTACATAACAAGAATGATAAAACAAGCAATGGAGTCACTAATTGTTCCTAGCTAATTCTAGGAACAATTAATGACTCCATTGCTTGTTTTGTCATACTTGTTATGAAGGTTGCTGAGAAATCTAATGAAGATCAAGGTTTCAATTGTAGCTGCATGCTATTCCAATCGTCCTGTTCGGTTGTCTTGTTTGGATGTGATTGATTGTGTTTGTCTAAGATGCTTTCTTGTGTTGTAGTCTGTCAAATATAATTTTTGTACTTCTTAAATAAGGCACCAAGTTACCATAATATATATAATTATATATTATATATATACACTCTGTAGTGACAGAATATTGGTAGCCATTTCCTTGTTGTGTAATGTGTTGAGTGAGAAAGTTTCTTGTCATTTATGTCTACTATTATATATAATATAAATTGCTTGCTTTGTGTTTTTATGAGATTTTACTTCGTGTTTAGTTTTTAGTAAATAAATGTGTTGATTGCGCTACAACATTTTTACCTTATAGTTGTATTTATGGCGTTTCGTTGATAGCTATCAACTATTACCAACAGCCCCCGTCCAAACGGTGCGAGCAAGTTTCCCAGCACACCGCTTTCCCTAATTTATC
>JAUZJE010000064.1:0-1828 GCA_032886695.1 'Waltheria sp.' little leaf phytoplasma | reverse complement strand
GCAAGACGATCGGCGATCTCCTGCAGGCGGTTAATGGCGTCACCCTGCTGTCCAACGGCGGCACGGTATCCAAGCCGGTGATCCACGGGCTGCACAGCAACCGCATCCTGATGGTGAACAATGGCATCCGCCAGGAAGACCAGCAGTGGGGCAGCGAGCATGCGCCTAATATCGATCCCTTCCTGGCCAGCCGCATCACGGTGATCAAAGGTGCCGCCGGCGTCCGGTACGGTACCGACGCCATCGGCGGGGTGGTGCTGGTAGAGCCCGCACCGCTGAGAACGTCCGGGTGGGGCGGTGAGGTAAACCTGGCCGGCTTCAGCAACAACCGGATGGGAGTGGCAGAAGCTATGATCGAGCACGGGCTGAAGCAGGTGCCGGGACTGGCATTCCGGTTGCAGGGCACCCTGAAGCAGGGAGGCAATTACCGCATTCCCGGCTATTACGTGGCCAATACCGGGGTGAAAGAATCGGACTATTCCGCAGCCATCGCCTACCGGCGGCCGCACCAGAGCATAGAGCTCTTTTACAGCCATTTCAATACAGATCTGGGTATTTACCGCGGTTCCCATACGGGCAGCAAGGACGATCTGCTGCAGGCGATTAAAAGCGATACGCCCCTGGTGTCTGCGGGCTTCACCTACAACATCGGCCGCCCGAGGCAGCATGTAGCGCACGACCTGGCCAAGCTGAAGCTCAATGCCGAGAATCAGCTGGGTAAATGGTCGCTGGTCTATGCCTTCCAGCACAATTTCCGGCAGGAATACGACGTCATGCGTAAGGACGACGGCAAGGCGCAGCTGAACCTGACGCTGAACACGCAGACGCTGAACCTTAACCTGGATCATGTGACCTGGAAAGGGCTGACCGGTGAGATCGGCGTGGATGGCATCTTCCAGACCAATCGCTTCCCGGCCGGCGACCGCCTTTTCATCCCCTGGTATAATACGGCGGGTGGAGGCCTCTACCTGATAGAGCGCTGGAAAAGGAATAGCTGGACGGTAGAAGGCGGTCTGCGTTACGACTATCGCTGGTACAACGTCTGGAACAACGAAGGCAATAACCAGGCCGTGGTGGAATACCAGTATGCCTATAACAGCCTTTCCGGCACGTTGGGGGTCAGCAAAGCCGTGACCAGCAGGCTGAACCTGAGCGCTACGCTGTCGAATGCATGGCGTGCGCCGCAGGCGAATGAGCTCTTCAGCGCGGGCCTGCACCAGGAAGCGGCACGCATCGAGCTGGGGAATAAGGACCTCCTCCCCGAAAGATCCTACGGGCTGAACCTGGAAGGCAAATGGCAGGCTACGCCGAAGCTGTCGGCAGAGCTGTCGCTGTATTCGCAGTATATCCGCAACTATATATACCTGGAGCCGGGAGCCGATCTGCTGACGATCAGGGGGTACTTTAAAACCTTCCATTACCGGCAGACCAATGCCTGGCTGAAAGTTTATCTTCTGGGTAAGACGATTAAATAAATTATTCCAAATTTAGGTTTACACTTACGACTACTAAGAAGATTCTTTATCATTGACCATCCAGACTTTTATTTCTGAATTAGTAAATTTAATTACTTATTTTTAGGATTCTCCAAGTTACTCTAAATATCTACCTTTGCCTTTTAGGTGAAGTAACCGATAATGTTTTAGTGTCTTTTCTGACCGTCGGTGAGATTTCAGCTTTCTTCATTGATAAACTATACAAGTCCTCAATCCTGAATTGATAGCTACTGAACTACACGGTTTCATTAGTTTGCGTGATAGGTCTCACATTACATCTACTTTTCTTCTTTGGTCATTTCAGACTTATCCGTGAGGCAATTTGGTTGCGA
>JAUZJE010000063.1:0-1862 GCA_032886695.1 'Waltheria sp.' little leaf phytoplasma | reverse complement strand
TGACTGTATTTAACACGTGTGCTCTTCCTATATCTTCCACAGTCATATCAAATTAGGCTCCATAAGTTAGGTGCTTTTACTATTTTCCATTTGGTACTTTTTGTACAAGGTGAAAAAAAAAAAAAAAAAAACCTTAAAAAGAACAACTGAAAAACGAGACAAAAAGCAAAAGCATAAACCAACTGAAGCTTAAAGAAACCAGCTGCAACAGCAAATCATTTTACTCTTGGAAGCATGCTGCTCCAAATAAGTATGAATAACTATCACCAAACCTTGTCCATTTGGTTAAAAGCATTTCATGACTCCTAAGATGCCTCTCTACCGAAAGGACCAGACACTACATGCACCTTCCCAATAGCAACTATTTTAAAAACTAGTGAAATGCATTAATTTCAAAAGTACTACATAAAAGATTCTCACTAATGACAGTCATTTCATTATCAAATTCATAAATATGTGCAACTGTAAGCAATGGATAAGTATGCAGACCTCGGTAATTTTTTTTCCCACAATCCTCATTCCCAATAGCAACATATCTCAAGTCAAAAGGTTCTGGATGTCCCAATGAGGAATCTAGCCTCTGCAAGTGATGCTAGAAACTTTCGATACTGGCATATTTCCCAGTCACAGCATATTCACTAACAAAGGCATATAGTGTGTTGAATGTCATTTTAATAATACAACCAATCCAATTATCATCAAAGTGTCATTTTAATACATTTGGACCGATTCGTGATATAAGATTAAATCGATAGGTGTAGAAAAATAAGATGTTGGCGGATCTTTAAAACGCTGTCCAATTTCCGCACTCAACATCATTATTAGTTGTTATGTCTTACTAGTAATTATTATCTATTCTCAACTCTTAAATTAAGCCCATTAGAAATTTTAATATGGTATCAGAGTTCGAATAGTCATACAGCATAACAAATTCTCATATGATATCAGAATCCAAATCGAAAGTAAAGAACAGGTTTGTTGGACGATGCATTAGGAAAGATAATTGGCTCTACTACCTCGTTTGGCTCATTATAGAAATTCTCATACATCAAGTTATCTAATGTGAGGATGGTCTTTGTTGATCCCGATAGCTCTAAAAATTTTGAATCCAATCCGTTCACAAAAATTTTGAGATTCATCGCATTGTTCCAAAAGTTTACAACCTAAAAAATAATATTTGAATGAAAGTGTGATATAAGCAACAAAAATTAAATACAATAAAATGTTTTCACTTTGTGGGATGATGATAGAAGGATTTTGATATTTTTAATTTGACGAGATTCTATGGAATGTGTAAATCCCAAAACACCAAGCCTCTCAAGCTGACCATTTTAGTTTTTTCTTTTAAACTGGTTTAGTTTTTATAGTAAAAAATGAAACTTAAATATTGCATAAAAAATAAAAAATACTATAAGATTGTGTATTGTAGTCTAATTGTAATGCATAAAACATTAAAATAAAATATAGAGTTATGTAATCTATTTATGCTACTAATCTTCTTTTACAATGAGTAATAAATAAATACTAATTCTACATAAATCTTAGCACTATTATAAATAATAATGCCCTAATATCTACGTTACAAACCTTTGTTCTTAAGTAGGGTTTGCCATATGTCGAGTTTTTCTAAGTAATTGGGGAAGCAACAAGGGACGTGGAGGAATTTGTTTAAAGTGTTAAACTCAGAACAGTTGCCCCACTTGACTCCGTGAAAAAAAGTTACACCCAATAGCTAGTAGAAAAATATCTTTTAAAACTAGCAAATTATGAAAAAACATTAGACACTTTTTCAGTGTAATAAAATTATTTGTTAATTGGAAAAGATATGAAATTATCTATTTAATTTTTTAGTTTTAAAGAGT
>JAUZJE010000062.1:0-1866 GCA_032886695.1 'Waltheria sp.' little leaf phytoplasma | reverse complement strand
CTAATCCCTTCGCCCCCATAGTGAGCCGCTCCTCCCTGTAAAGCATTCCCTCAACCACCATGGATCCATTGGTAAACAATGACATTGAAATTGTTGAAGAACTTGACAACGCTGACGATTATGAGTGGGGAATGGTATGTAATTTCTCTATTTATTAACCTTTTTTTATCGTACCCTTCTACTATTTTCGGCTTTCTTCTATACTGATGTAATTTATCATGTGTTTTAAGTTCATTTTATTAATTTGCCCTTTCAGCCAGTTCCAGCACGGCTTGTCCATGGTTGTAGGCAAAGAAGTATCAATTTCTCAGTTTTGACACAATATGGAGGTCCATTGAAAGTTAGGGCTGAACGTATCCAATTTGGTGGGTGTCTCATGTACTGGTTCCGTGGTGACGGATGGGAGCGCTTTTGGGTTGAAAGCCGTCTCGATACTGCTTCGAAGGTCATTTTAGCAAAAGTCGGCCGTTTCGTTTTGAATGCCATTATCCTCTCCCCAACTCCCAACCCTCAAATAACAATTCTGCCAGTTCGTTTTCTGAATGAATGGGTTGCTTTCACTACCACACCAACATCTGTTCCCAGTACAGAGGGGCACATCATTCCTGGTACATTTAATTTAGCCTCATGAACCTTTATTAGCTTTACTTATTTGATGCTTATGATATTTAATTAAAATACGTTTATTATTAATTATAAGCTTAATTACTTGTTCGTAACTCATACAACCATGCTTATGATAGTTTCAAAAAAGTTATAGATGATCAGGTTTACGAGGTTTACTTATTAGATGCTTATGCATAGTTCATATCTCTTTATTCTTGTTTATACTCTTAATTTCTTATTATTGGATGCCTATTTTGAATTCATATCTGTTTCTTCTTGTTTACAACCTAGAGTAGTTATTCATTTACAACACACCTTTGCTCAGTTCAGATGATTCTAACCCGGAATACCATTTCTTTGTATCCATAGCTAACAATGGAGCTATGTGGAAATTTGTTTACAACCACAACATGAGTTCCCAATTTGTAAGTAAATTTCATGTTATTTCATGCACTACCATTTTCTTTTTAATACACTTGAATCAATTGACATTTTCTTAATCTCCTCATTTTATCAACAAAAAGCATGCACATAGTCTGTGTTACGACATTTATTTTCGAATGCTATATTTGACTTCATCTACATATACTAACACAATATTGGACTGCTAATAGACGGTTGATGAAGCCTTTGCCATTCACTCAAAGCTGGCAGAGAGGGAATGATATTATCTTAGCCAATCGGTCCCGTTCTCTCCAATGCACTGTACAGGTTCAGTTCACCGCAGGTGCCTGGTACTTGGGTTCTGGTGTTCATGAGTTTATCAACCTTAACTCTATTCAGTATGGTGACTACATAACTTTCACAGCTTTCGCCACTTTAGAAGGCGTCATTACTGTTGACATTCACAACATTGCAATATCTAGACCGAGAAGGCAACGCCCCTAAGTTTTCCACCAACATGATTTGTTCTGCTCTAATGTGTATGCTTTGCATGCAAGTCTAGACTTCTATATAGATAAGCTTATAAGGCAGGGGAGTTTATCACCAGGACTGTCCATTTTAATGTCTACTAGTTGTTGACCTTTCATAATATATTTCTTAGGTTTATTAGCTCTACCAACTGGGATGTACCTATCTTATTATATCTGCTGTTGATTTTGTGTTGTTATTGCCCTATCTGTAATATACCTAATTAAAAACCCCTAATATGTTTTACCTATAGGACAAATGTCAAATCAAGGGGGAAATAATCCCTCCTTGAGGAGAGCCTGATAAAGATTCGTATTTGATACCATCTTTCATGAAACCAGCTTTTAG
>JAUZJE010000061.1:0-1875 GCA_032886695.1 'Waltheria sp.' little leaf phytoplasma | reverse complement strand
AAAATTGTGAAAGCCAGTAAAGGAACGAGGTTTCTATCCTACATGATTAAGGTGAACCCCACCAATAAAACCCGGGAAAGGAAGACAACCAAGAATTTCTTAAATGGCAAAGTTCTACCAAAATAAAAGCTTTCAATTGACAAATCCACATTCAATTTATTTTTTCAGAATAATTTAAAACTACAAACTAACTTAACTATGTATAGAGCTTCTAAAATTAACTTCATATTAAGTGAAATATGGTGAAATTAATGAATAATAATATTGTTGTAAATTATTCTATTTTTTAAAAGTTAATATTAACGTGATAAAAAGATTGAATAAAAAATTGAGTCTAAATTCACTGGGTCATCCAAATTCTTCTTTGTCACTATATTGAAAGGAGACACGTCCCCACTCAATGTGTCATGTTGTGCTTGCAATTCAATGATCCACGTTAACATAACAACGCTTTAACTCGATTGGCAAGAGAAAAGAGTAAGGATGTGTCTAGTTATTTCACTTTCCGTTCAATTTTCATGTGTATAATAATCTTTATAAATTGTGTGATTTGTTTAACTTAATTTGATATGTTTAATTATCTTTTTAAAATTATACTCAATTTAAAAATTATCTCATTAGATTATTTTTTTAATATTGTATTTATTTTACTATTTTCAATTCACTTCACCATTATTTTCAATTCACTATAATTTTTTTTTGGATAAATGAAATTTTCATTAAACCAGAAAACTACAAATAAATCTGCTACAACTATTCATCTATATGTACAAACTCATCTTTATACAAGCTAGAGAATAAACAAAACTCCTATACATCTACAATGCCCATTTCTTCCTAACATTATCACTCAAGCTGCTAACTCTCAAGTTTTTCACAGTCCTTAACTTCATAATAACAACCATACGAATCTGACTAAATATAATTACCTCTGCTGTTGTAGGAGCATTCCCATGCAACCTTCGATTTCTTTCCTGCCAATTACAAAATATATATGTTCCTTTCTAGGGCAAACGAAGTATTTATACCAATAAAGTTTCCCCCTTTTTCTGATAGCCCATTCTACCTCTTCTCTCGAAGACATTGATTGCATATTAAGACCACAATTAAACTGACAGAATCAAAGACACTAGCTACACCATTTTTATCCCTTAAGGTTTCATTATATCATGTTTATCCTATAGCTACACTTTTTTTTATACACTAGCAATGGAGGCTGCATTTATTTAACTTATTGATACTTCAAATGAATACACTTTTTCATGCACTAGTTATGGTTGCACTATTGAATAAGTGCAGTCTTATAGCTATGAATACATTTTTATGTCTACAGTGTAAATATATATAAATATGCTATTAAAACCAAAATTTAAATGCAAAATAAAAAATACTATTAAAATTGTGCATCTATGTACCAATTATATATGTTGTAGTGATTAGATCAGAGTTAAATATATAGACAATACTAAATATGAGTTAAAAGAAAATTCAACAAAACTATACATAAAAAGAAAATTCAATAAAACATAGACAATACTAAATATGAGTTAAAAGAAAATTCAACAAAACTATACATAAAAGAAAATTCAACAAAACTATACATAAAAGAAAATTCAATAAAACTATTAATGCTATCGTCGTCCAAGTCAATATTTAGTTTTGACTGTTCCACTGTTTTAACCGCAAGTGCAATGATGACGACTAATTAAATAAATATTTAATTGCACCATGCTCCAAATCAGTGGCGGAGCCACATATAGTTGCCCCCCCCACCCACCCCTCAACTATTTAAAAGTAATAAAATGTACATATAAATTTAGCTCAATGGTTAGTGCATCCGTTTCCTGACTCAGAAGTTAGGAATTCGAATCTTTG
>JAUZJE010000060.1:0-1894 GCA_032886695.1 'Waltheria sp.' little leaf phytoplasma | reverse complement strand
ATAGCTTCTAACTTATTCATTTTTATAATAGCCATAATTTTATTTCCCTTCTTCTGTTGATTTTAAAGGCATATCTATGTCTCTTCCCATCATTAGACCCCACCTCTAAATGCAATATAAGCATTCCACCTTAATGGAGTTTTAACCTTACTTTCTTAATATCATAAATGCATCTTTAGTATTTAGCATTTAGCTCAATAATTAGTGTACGACAGAGTTTGACTTTGAATCTCACCGGTTACATGACCGAAAGTTTATTCTAGACTGTGATATTGAAGTTGTCATGATATGTATTATAATACTATCGAGAATTGATTGAAACGACGTTTCTGCTTTAAAATAGATTATAATATGTATTGATGCCTAGTGGTTTATATGAAAAATTTATACTGAGTGAGACCTACATTCTAACGTAATTTTTACTCAAAACTTCGAAGAATAGGAGCTCGAATCTCTTCTTTTCGTGTAATCTTGTTACTAATCTACTAGCTTTGGATACATTTCATGCACTTATCGTACTTTTTTCCTTGTGAATTCTTTGTCACCTTGGGTTAGCAAAACCTTTGGATCTAATCAACAAAAGAAATTGCCAGGCAGGGGTCATTGAGTGAGGGCTAGAAAGAAAGGAGTCAAACAAGTGGGACTGAAAAGAGGAAGTTGACCATATGATCCAAAATGAAGAGGATGCCCCAAATGAGTAGGAAATAATTGTTTCTTTTTTTTTTTTTTTCCTTTCTCTCCACTAAGGGTATGTTTCAAAGGAGAGGAGCTAGCTACAATTCTTAACAACTCTTTTCTTTTGAACAATTTGTACACCAAAGTCACATGAATTTAGTTCTGGCCTTGTCCCATAAAGGCAAAAAAGAAGACATAATATAGCCTCCAAGATAGTTGACACTCCTTAGCCCCACCATTGTCCCCCATCCTCAACTTTCTCTCTTCACCCATCCATTTCCTTAATTTTATTGGCATGTTCATGTATGTTTGAATGCCTTTGCTTTCTTTGACATCCATTAATTGGACAAGTCACCTAGCTAGGCCTACACAAATGAATAGCTTATTTCAATATATATATCTCCATACAAGTACACTTGTTATCTTCCCGAAAATTTCAACCAAATCATGGAATATTTGTATCTATTTTCCAAAATTTAAACAAGATCAAATTTAAATCTCACTCTAAAATGATTATTCATTATATATATTTTCTAGCGCGTTTAATTATACGAAATTTAATATTTATTTTATTACAGTATTTTTTAAAAATTTACACTTATATTTTATTATTTTCAATCGCATTGTGATGATACCAAATAAAATCTTGTATTAAACCAAATGTTCAAATGCCAAAGATCAATCAATCAATCAAATTTATACATAGGTTATAAATATAGATAGTCTCATATATTGATACTATACTATATATAGAGAGTGGCCTAAGTTTAAAATTATTAAAGTTGGGCCAATGGAATAAATTCCTTTCTTAAAGAGTGGCCTTGAAAAGCTTAGGATGCCCTCGCACGCAAGCCTTGCTTTTTCTATCCTTTTTTAGTGCGCAGCGTTGCCTCACCTTTCCATGTTCACCAAAATTTTCTTCACGTATCCGTCCAAATATTTGGCTCAATAATTAGTGTATATTTTTCACTCCAATTATGAATTTTCGTCTATGTTTAAAGTTACTAATACAGTCTTTTTAGACCCGACTCAAATTAAATAAAATCGATACTTAAATAAAAATGACATCCAAACTTAAGGGGTTGGCTAGAATGAGAGGGTGAGAGGGAGAAATTTGAGCCGTTGGATTAAATTTTAATGGTTTGGATTGGATTATAATCAGGTGTGGTAAGGCTCAAAAATATACCCTACACCCAAATAAATAAACCCAAAATCTAAT
>JAUZJE010000059.1:0-1910 GCA_032886695.1 'Waltheria sp.' little leaf phytoplasma | reverse complement strand
CAAAAAATTTTAAATTTTATTCCTGGAATAAGTAATAAAATATCGGATTTAAATATTTTAGATAATAATATAATGATTAAATTCGAAGCTATTATTAAAAGTATTTTATGATAAATAAGAGGTAGTTATCATTTCTTCCTTGGGGATGAGAAGACCCCTTGTATCAACTTGAATTTTAGAGGCAAATCTTTACGGGGAAGTTTTTGACTTCCATAATACTTCTTTGTATAGGTGCATTAAGTTCTCTTTGTTGGAAGAAATGTAACCTATAACAAAGGGCCTCTTAATCTTGCCTGGATCTTTAGTCACTTTTGAAGTTTTTCTTAGATGTTCCGTTGTGCCTTCTATTTTACTAATTGTAACTCTGACACAGTTAACTGCCTTATATACATTTGTCAATTGATTCTTGAAGAAGGGAAAATGGGTATGCATTCTAAAATCTGAGGCTGATTACATCATTGGAAGTTTTGGATATGGGATGTCGACATTGTAATTCTTATTACCGATTCTATCTCCATCCTTTAGGAATCATTTATGATACATAAAATCTGTACATCTCTGCCAACATCAGTTGCTTACATCATAATATGCATTTTATACTCTAGCAGTCGAACTGAGTTCTTGACATCTACCACTTTTGACACTTAGAGTCTGTATGCCTGTGTTGCTCTGGCTGGGATTCCAGTAATGCACACAGGGTGTGTCCTGCACGGCTGAACTCTACTTTTTAAGAGTTTCTCCTTTCCTAGATGTTTGAGATCAAGTCCTCAATTCCTGATGCACAGGTATACTTTGAACTCATGTACAATGGGGATATGTTAGGGACCGTGAGAACCAAGTAAAGTAGGTTTAATATACCAGTGAAAAAATCCATCCCTTTTAGCTTTTGTGATGATTATTAATGCCATTAGGGTGTGTCATATTTGTAGCATATATTAGTGGAAACAGTCTTTTAACTCTCTTGAGGTGGATTCATGCCATAATTAATGTTGGAAACAGGCGACACTATCCACTTTTATAATCGTGCCAAGGAAGGAGGCATGGCTTTTTAGGCGCTACTCCTAGACCCTGATGCTCTTGAAACAAGCTAAAATAAACCAAAAAGAATACTGAAGATATAAATTATAAAATTGATCCTATTATAATTAACGTACTATAAGGTCCTTAACAGTTTGATCCTTTGATCAGCTTATGTTTGTCCCTCATCTATTACTTACGATGAAGTTCTGAATTCATGAAAGGTTACTTGGATCAAAGTTGTCTAAGGCATGCATGTTTTCAGTTACAGTACTCTGTACTCCTGTCTTATATCTAAATTGTTAATGGATGAATTCGTATATCCTTGTTTTAATTGCTGTTTTACCTATTTTACTTTGTCTAGTTTTGCACAATTTGTCCGAGTTGCATCTCACTGAGACTATTTAGCTGTCAATGTCATGCACCTTTCAAAGCACCTCTTTTTCATCTTTGATTCTCTAATATTAGTTTTACTGCACCGCACACAGTGAAGGATGGAACTAACTCTAAACATATTTTCCTACAACGCAGAGAGACACTACTGGGCTGACTACCGAGAATAAGGAGTTGAAACTACGGCTACAGGCTATGGAACAACAAGCACAGCTTAGAGATGGTATGGCATCTTTAACTAAATATTGCAATTTTATTTGAACCTGCCTAGAAGCATCATAAATTAGGTAATTGCATTTTGGTAGTCATCAGTGACAGGGAGTTGGTAAAACCTACAAAAGTGTGCCATTTCTCAGTTTAGTGATTGCGTCAAGTGACTCAGTATGCATTTCCTTATATTAAGAAATAAACCATAAATTTGGAAGTGTACATAAACAAGGTTAATTAATATGGCATGTTTATGATTATGGCATAGCTATATAAATTGAGAGGTGTGCATA
>JAUZJE010000058.1:0-1918 GCA_032886695.1 'Waltheria sp.' little leaf phytoplasma | reverse complement strand
GCTCTTGCTCTTTCATCACCACCTCCTTTCCCAATAATCATAAACAGACACAAGATTGTTTCCTAGCCAAATATATACATATATATCATCAAAATCATTCACCTTAGCTTAGCTTTTCTGTTTGGTATATATATATATATATATATATAATTTACAGAGTGGAAATGGGTTGGCGACAAAGGAAGGCAGGATCAAGCAGAAAGAGAGGAGGCAGATTGCTGAAGCACGTTGAAAGTTGGTGGTCTATTCAAGCATTGCTAGCTTACCTTGCTTTGCCCTTGTATATCTTGGTGTCTCTGTCTTATCACAGATAAGCAGCAGCAGCAGCAATAACATATATAAATAAATTGTATTTTCAGATTAATATATATATATTATTCTACGATTTATTATATCAATTTATTAAAAATATAAATAAAAACTTAAAAATATCTTTTCCAACTTAAAATTGCAAATTGTTGGGAATGACAAGGAAATATATATATGGCAATATATATATATATATATATAAGAGAAGAAAATGGAAGCATCGTTGATGGCCACGTGGCATGCATAGTGGCTGATGGATGTATGTAGTTTGAGAGTGGTCGATGAGATTGGCGTGCATATGCATGATATGAAAATTTTTGTCATCAAATGATTTGATTGGAACTGTTCAAACATCAAAGTTAAAAGGATGACTATGAACTATCATGGATCATCTTCACATATATATCAGATTCTTACTTTTTGCATCTTTTTCTTTTCTTTGCTAGTTAGCTTATTATCCATTTCTTATTAACCTTTTTATTTCTAATTGTTAACTAATCACTCTCAAATCCAATACTTGCAGTTGCATGCATGGAGTTTGATTAATTAATGAATTCCAAGTGTGTAAGCTATTCAAAATTTACTGTATAAGTTATTAATTAGATGCTAATTACCAAGCATAATGTATAGTATTTGATAAGAATCTCAAAAACAAGATCTTTACCTCAATGTGATCAGTATATGGAGTTGAACCATCAACAACTAATATTTAAAGGGCATTATATATAGGGTACTATATATTGTGTTAGGTACAGTAAAACAAAAGTAAAATTAATCAACTTTTTTATTTTTTGTTTTGATAGATTCGAGCCTAGCTAGGAAAAATCACCACAAATTTTTCATGAACAGTAGAAGAAGATTTCATCAAGAGTAGTACAACAATTATTCGTCGTTATTCGTTTAACATGGGGTGAGGGTCATCAATGGCCAGTGTGGGCTGGCTGAACTGCTGGAAATAACCTAATTTATATATACATAAATACACATGCGCTGCGCACGTATAATATCATTCATCTATACTACGTACGTGCATTAAACTCCTTAAACCTATAACCTTTTAAGATTTCAAATCTTATGTCCCCATTTTTCATGTCCCCTCCCTGTCCCTCCAATCAAGTTTAGCCACACGTTACAACAATTTTCTTTGGAGGGTAAATTTGTAATTTGTTGTAGGGTATATGTTTATGTGTCAAAACCTGATTGGAGGGACAGGGAGGGGACAGGAAAAATGGAGACAGAAGATTTGAACCTTTTAATGACTAGTTATACAAAATGTCATACTAATAAAATTAAATAATTTTTTATTTATTTATCAATTTCATCTTATTCGAGCGGATCAGTATATGAAAGGGTAAAAATTTTTCACCAATGATTCGTTCTATTCAAAATATTCGAATTTGAGACTTTACAATACAAAATCAATTGAACAAATTTATTGTTAATATATTTGTTATGTATATTTTTGAAAAAATAAAAATAGAAATTTAAAAATAAATTGTAAACTGAACCTAAAATTTCACGTAGAATTATGTAGTAACTTTGATCTCCCTAAAGATAGATTTTAAAAACAAAATCTTAAAACAGCTAGTTGCTGATCCAAGGGAAAAGT
>JAUZJE010000057.1:0-1924 GCA_032886695.1 'Waltheria sp.' little leaf phytoplasma | reverse complement strand
TGGAAATTTTCAAACCCTTCCACCTTGATGGCCACCTTGGAGCGCTCGGCTACTGGCGCTACGGGCTCTGTGACTTCAAATGCCTCCAACCCGGTCCCTGTCGTGGATTCTGGTTCTATTCTAAAAAAGCGCAAGGTCTTTGAAAGTGCTTATCTTAATGAAGACCCCATCACTGCTATTGCTCAGAAGGTGTTTCCTGGAGGGTCTATCGGCAACTATTCTCGGGACGACATAGTGAAGGTTTAATACTTTACATTCTGCTGTCTTTTTCTCTAGCGTTTATCTTTTGATCGTTTTTTGCTGCAGGGGCTCCAAGTTCCCATCAGTGATGGCACTTCGCTGTTCAATCTGTCTGATGAAGTCAAGATGCTCCAAAAAGAAAACTGGGAACTCCAAGAGGTCGTGGGCAAGCATCATAACGAACTGTAAAGTGTTCGCTCCGAGCACACAGTGGAAATCAGCAAGCTCGAGGACAAGATCCAGCACTTGAAGAAGATGAACTCTGACCTGGAAGCCGAGAAGCAGGAATTTGATGCCTTTATCAACAAGATGGGTACTCACATAGTGGCTTGAACCCGGTACAAAATGATAAGAGCTTCAAGCAAGGTCAGGTCGAGGACTGGAATCTGCTGACGGCGAAGGTGGCGTACCTTGCTGTGGGTGCTGAAGAGAACCTCTATGATGAGTCTGAGTATGCCGCTCTAGAGCAAGGTGTTGGGACTGGAGACTCCTTTGCTGAAGAGAAGACCCAAGATGGCGCTGCTTAGCAGCATTTTTCTGTTTCTTTTTTCTTTTGTTTTGTGTTTCAGATAATTTGGCTCAATGAGCCTTGATTATGGATTTCGTGGTTTTTGTTGTTCTTATCCAGATAGACTTGTTTGATGGCCATAAGTGAAATATGCATGCATGCTATTTTTGTGTTTTAAGTATGTATGTTTGAGCTCTTGTTTCTAGGCATATTTGTGTGTGTTGCCTTTTTCTTTGTTTGAGTACTCGTATGGGTAGTAGGTCTTGTGTGTGACCTGTGAACCCTTCTAAATTTGTTCAAAGTATTCTTGCAAGAAAATTTGATGGATGTGTTTTGTATTTACGTGTAGTTGGAATATTGCCGTCCCTAGCAATAAGGCTTCTTATTCAGGTTCAACTAGCGAGGACATATACCTTTGATATCTGATCAGGAAGCAACCAAGGGATCAGACGTAGACCCATGGGGCAGAGTTCCAAAATGCCCTTCTTTATTAACCCATGGGATGAATCATCATATCCGCTTCCTTACCTCACTAATTTACCACTAAAAAAGAAGTCTTACAGATAGGAATGTAAATAACAACATGTTGTGAATGCAAGATAAAAGAAAATTACTAGAACTGGTACTGTTTTAGATGCACTGCATTCCATGGTCTAGGGACGGGATCACCGTTGATGTCTGCTAACTTGTACGCTCCCGTCCTTGTCACTGAAGTAATTCAGTAAGGGCCTTCAAAGTTGGGTCTTAACTTCCCATCCCAAGGGTTGTCTGTGTTCTCGAATATGCGTCTTAGCACCCAGTCTCTAACATTGAACCTTCTGGCTCTGACGTTCTTGTTGTAGTATTAGGCCACCTGGCATTGGTAGTTTTCCAAGCGGATCAAGGTCGTTATCCGCTTCTCATCAAGTAACTCCAGGTTGTCAATTAAGGCCGCATTATTAGCCTCCTCGTCTGCGGCAGAGTAGCGAAGTGATGGTTCCCCTACCTCGACTGGAATCAAGGCCTCCGAGCCGTATACCAACGAGAAAGGAGTCTTGGCAGTAGACGCCATCCGCCTTTTGCTGTAGGTTCGATAGGTAAATATATGATGCCTTCTAGAAGAGAAATTGGGCATGGTATGTTAACTAAGAAAGCTTTATCTCATTTACTTCCCATGGAAAAAGATTTTCCTTATAC
>JAUZJE010000056.1:0-1974 GCA_032886695.1 'Waltheria sp.' little leaf phytoplasma | reverse complement strand
ATGATTTTTTTAATTTTGCTTAAAATATTTTGTTCTAAATTATTTGGGGAATTGTTCGCTAGTTTGATATTTTTAGTAAAAAGTAACTGGTTTTCATCATATTCCAACGCGCGACAACGTTTTAATTGATGTTGAGGTAAGGCGTAAATAGGGTAGGGTATGAACAACCAATAGTAAAGAAAGACCATCACAATGGTTATAAAGATACTTGGATTTAGGAATTTTATTTTCATAACTGTTACCTCCTTTAAAATGAAAAAGACCCTTGAAAGGGTCTTTAATTAGGAAAACATAATTTTTGAAGATAATAATTCTTGGCCGTATTTTATAATAAAATTTTTATTATTCATTATTATCCTTTTCATCACTAAAACCCGCATCGGTTAAAACTTTAATTATTAAACTTGTCCGTAAATTTAAAGCACTATTGGTAGATAAAAAAGCGGTTTTAGGCCAATCATTATTTTGAAAAATTTTTTTAATTTCAGCTTGCTTTTTTAAAATTTTAATTCCATATCCTCTTTTGTTAGGAAGTTCAGCAAAAGAATTATAAGCTTTCATTCCTTTGAAACAAGTACTGGGTAAATAAAGATCACATAAATTTAACATTTTTTTATTTCTAGTACTTGCGGGAGTACCACCATCCGATAAAGAATAAATTTTGATAAAATTATGAGCGGTTTTGTTGGTTAATGGTTTTAATAAAGGTAATTTTTGAGAATATATCAATTTAAAACCAATAACTCTTTTTTTTGGGCGTACCTTTTCCATCTGATTCAAATAAAGGCGGCAAAATAAAGGCGACAATATCAGTAAATTTATATGAATGATTAATAAACCTTAAAGCCAAATTACCCCGCAACCCAAAAGGGGGATTACCAAAAACAATGTTTTTGGTTTTATTTTCGGGAATAAAATCTAAATAATTTTTAATCATGTAATTTTGGTTAAGGTGAGGGTTAATTTCAACGCCAGTTATTTGCGTTGCTGGTAACAAATTATAAAAACTGCCATGACCCGCTGAAGGTTCAATAAAATGATATTCATTGAAATTTAGTTTTAATTCTAACATTTTACTTTTTAAAATTTCCAAACAATGAGAAGCAATTTTATGAGTAGTATAAAATTCATCAAATTTTCTTTCATTTGGCAAATGATTATTCGGGAATTTTACTAGATCAATATCTGGATATTCAATTTCAATTTGGTTAATGATTTTTTTTAAGTCGAGATCGTAATTTTGAGGAATAGATTGTTGTTTTTCCCAACGTTTGATAGTCCCTTTATGAACTTGAAGGTAATTTAAGATAAAATCTAAACCTTTGATCTTTTTGATGCTTAAAAATGTATCAAAAGAAGTTATATTTTTCATTTTTCACCCTACTTTCTTATTAAATATTGTATTTTATAAGTTATGATTGAAAATATTTCGTTGCTTAATTTAAACATTATCTTCCTCCTCCGCATTGGGGGATTTATTCTGATTTTGATTCAGGGTTTTTAGCTTCGGTTTGATTACTTGGGTTAGCTAATTTATCCTGGTTAGCAGTTAATTTAGCTTGTGTTTCACGAAGGATTATTTTTAATTTAGTTAAGTTTTTCCATATTTCCATAAATTCCTGATTGTTTTCTTTTCTATCTTCATCTATGTTTTTGTCCATGCATTCACACTTGTCCCTCACTTCTGTAAATTTTTGGTGTATTTCGTTATACAGAAATTTTTGGACAAAATAAAGAGGAGTGCAAATAACGACAACGTTAACGATTATAAAAATCACATATATTATTATTTCTTCTAATTTGTTCATATGATAAAAACTCCTTAGTTTTGTTTAGTTAATAAAAATATTCATTTTTGATGAATAAATAAGTGCTAGTTAAATAAAAAAAGACCTTTAAAGATCTTAAAATTTCATATTTTATTATTTTTTTCAAAAGAAAAAGACCCCCGCAAGGGTCTGGGTAAGCAAATAA
>JAUZJE010000055.1:0-2024 GCA_032886695.1 'Waltheria sp.' little leaf phytoplasma | reverse complement strand
CAAAAATATCATGTTAATCCTAAAATTATTAATAAGAAAATAAATTTGAATAATTTGAGTCAAAATCATCAAAAAGATTTTATGGAGGAAATCAATTTTGATCCTAAAAATATTATGTTCATTGGACAAGAGGCTTTCACAGAGGTTTCATTTGAGATCTTTCGACAATATGCAGTTGAAACACCGATATCAGAAATAGTTAAGAGTGTTACTAAGGCAAAGAAAGTGAATGAAGATAGGGACATTGGAAATCTAAGGGGTTGCAGGCATTGAGCAACATAACTTGAATCTTAACTTTTTCACAGATATTGATCAGAACGACAACTTCAGTATGGTCTCAACCACTTAATTCAGTGGCCGGTTTTGGCAGTTAGTAATGGGCGGCAATTCAGAGGTGGACTCAGTCTTAATTGCATTTTTAATGGAGGGAGGAGAATCTTTAGCATGTGAGTTTGTCACTATCAATAATCATTTACCTTAACATCATTGTTTACTAGGGAACAGTGATTGGTACCATGCTGATGAACATCTTCTGTTTGAATGGATCCTTGGTTTAAGCAAAATATACTACTTATAATTAAGCCAAACGTGTGCGGTTCGAACAAACTTAGAATATGACAAGATTAAAGAGTAATTATACATAGTTGATTTCTCAGTCAAATGACAAGGATAAGTGTGAAAGGATTCAATCCTTTTGATAAAGAAGGCATAATCAAGGCCATAGGTATGTGCCATTCTTTTTTGGTTTTCTGATAAATTATTCATATTTTTCTTTGTTGGCATGACTAGCTGACCATTTCAAATGTGCATAAAGAAGGAAACAAAAACAATCAAAAAATACAGAGGGAGGATAACAAATCCAAATTACTAATTGGGAAAGAGAAATGTGCATAAAGTCAAATTATCGACGTGAGATATAAGATTAAGATCAGGTCAGATATGCTAAATCTATTAAAAAACAAAGGCATGAAAACTGTGTTAAACAATAAAAAAATCTCTTTTGATTGAGTAAGTAGGACAATGAAAAGAATGCTTAACTGATTTGTTGGTTAGGCTTTGAATCATTGATAATGGCATGGACAAATGTTAATGATTGAAGCTTTAACTCTCTTCTTTGTAAAAGAATTCAATCTATAACACAAGCATTGAATGAATCTACAGTATTATCTTGTAAAGAACTGAACAGAAAGCTTGGCCTACAAAAATCATACATGCCAGAAGTAGAAGCAAGTTTAAAATGTTAAATTTATCTACAATTCAAACATAACATGTCAAAGATTATGAACTGTTCTCAACTTCACTATGATCTTCAATGGTGTGATTACTTGGCTGTTCTGAACTGTTGGTGGCGCTGGGGATGGTGGGCAAGTAACTTAAGTTTTTATATTTCTCTCCATCATCAAATATTTCTGCTGAAAGAGAGAAAGAAAGTTTTTGAATTGTGGAGATAGGGAAATCAACTTCCAACATCCTCACAATCTGATCCATTGTAGGCCGAGCGTATAACTTTGGATGAGAAGCAAGAATTGCTACCAGAACATATTTCTCCATAACTTCAGCAGTGCCTAACTCCGCCATGGTTTCATCGACAACATCGAGTACTCTACCTTCCTCCACCAATGACCAAGCCCAGTCAGTCAACAGCAAAGTTCGAGGGCCATCAAAAGAAATGACTGCTTTCTTCCCACTTAAGAGCTCAAGCAAGACAACACCAAAGCCATAAACATCAGTTCTCTCAGTTAGTTGGCCGTATAAAGCATACTCCGGGGCAACATAGCCTAGAGTTCCTGCCACATTGGTGCTCACATGAGAGAATCCGTCTGGAGTGAACTTTGCAAGGCCGAAATCTGCGAGTTTTGGTTCAAATGTATCGTCTAAAAGTATGTTGCTAGCCTTAATGTCTCTCTGGATGATTGCAGGCTGTGCTCCATGGTGAAGGTATTCCAATCCGCGTGCCACACCAAGCGCAATCTTCTGACGAATAGGCCAACTAAGCTTCTTCCTCCCTGGTCCGAAAAGATGGT
>JAUZJE010000054.1:0-2047 GCA_032886695.1 'Waltheria sp.' little leaf phytoplasma | reverse complement strand
TTTATGTCTCCGGCTACACCGGAATTAAACTACTTTTCGGTTGCTCATTCTCAGATGAACAACTTTGGAGGGGTTCTTAATACACAACATTCTGAATCTGACCTCACAGAGTTGATCTCAGCCAACAGATGCTCAGAACTTTCCTCTATACTTGCCACCACATTAAAATCACCAGCAACTATCCAAGGGCAAGCATCCATCCCACCATAAACCTGTCTTAAAAACTCCCACAATCTCCTCCTCTCACTACCCAAATTGCTTCCGTACACCACAGAGACAACTAAGCCCATACCAAGCTTCACCAAGGTCATTGTAATACATTGATCATTCATATCTAACACCCTAATATCAACAGAACTCTTCCATAGCACCCAAATCCTACCATTCACAGCATGATCATAATTATGCAAATAACTCCAACCCTTAAACCATCTCTCAACTATACTACCCATTTTACTATATTTGACTCTAGTTTCCAACAAAAAAACTACATCTACTTTCAATTTATATATTCTTTTGACTATTTCTTTCTGCTTCAAAGGGTCATTAAACCCCCTCACATTCCAGAAAATAAAAGTCATGACAAAGAGGGAGCAGGATTACCTGGAGAAGTAGACTTCTCCCCATCAGGCTTCATTCTCCCCTTTTTCCTCCGCCCCTTACTAGCACCTTTGTTCTGGACAGCTTCTGAGGAAATTTTCTTTTGTTGATCCTGCTTTATCACCTTCATAAGCCTCGCTACACCAGCCGCAGCTGCTCGAGTCTTCCTTGGTGATCCAAACAAAATCTCTTCAGCGACTGCCTCCAACTCCTCCTCAGCTCCTACCGATTCACCCTCCGAACCATCAACTTCCTGGATTGAATGGTCCAGACACTCCTCCCCTGATTTCCCCAAGGCCAACTCTGCTTCCCCCTGCTTAGAACAAGAGCCAGCTGCTTCTTTTGCATAATTCAATAAGGCAAACTGGTTTTTAGAAACCACTACCTCTTCAGTTGGATTAACTTCATCATGCATTTTCTCTTTTCCTCTCTTCTGCTCCACCACTGGAGAGGGATCTACCTGAGCCATCCCAGCCTTAGCTGCATCAACCTTCTTTTCCTTCCAAACTGGTTTTTGCGGACAAAATCTTTCCTCATGCCCAAATTGGGAGCACTTCTTACAGACAGGAGGTGTCCAAGGAACCTCCACTACAACTGTGGCAAAGCTCCCATCAGCCAACTCAACATCAAAATCCTTTGGCAGCTCCTTCCTGAGATCGATTTCAACACAAACCCTCGCAAATCCCACTTTCTTGCGCTGAGCAGTAAAGTTATCCATATGCAGAGGATGCCCCATCGCGCTAGCTAGATAACTCATGCCCCGCTTCGTGAAATACTCCAAAGGAACCTGATGAAGATTAACCCAAACAGGAATCCTCTCCATCTTAAAGTCCAGTGATCGAAGCCCAGGCCTCCATTTCCTGACAATCACCATTCGATTCAAGATGTGCCATGGCCCTCCTTCAACTACCCATTTGCACGTTCTCTCATCCTTAAATTGAATGAGAAATAAATTGTTACCTGCTAGCTTAACCTCAGCTCCACCATCCTTGCCCCAAAGCAGCGAAACTGCCTTTTGAAACTGACCCAAATTAGGCATTCTCCCTAAACACTGAGCAACAACCGTGTTCTCCCACTGCTTAACCCCTTCAGCGAGCACCTCCGGCGGTGGCTTGACCCGAATACGACCATCGACAGCTTCCGGCTCAAAGAACTCCAACGAGTTATCTTCCTTGACTGAAAAGAGCTGCTTCCAGTGTTGAGTAACCGAAGCCACCCCCTCAGTCGAGACCTTCGACTTCTCTCCCTCCGGCAGACATCCTGAATCCTTCTTCCCACTCGCCGGCAACTTAGGAAAATCCTGCACCGACACCGGCGATTGAAGTGCCCCTTTGAAACTCATTGCAACCAGATATCAAAATTAGGTGCTTCTAAATAACCTATCATGCGTGGATCTGACATACTATTAACTACTTGATAACGATCTAAATCTTCGCCTAATTGTTCT
>JAUZJE010000053.1:0-2108 GCA_032886695.1 'Waltheria sp.' little leaf phytoplasma | reverse complement strand
TAATTTGCCAATTCACATATCTCTTTTTCTTTATCCAAATCGTAAAGACAAATTCTCTTGGCGTGGAAATTGGAATTATATATGTTTTATTCTCGATGCTCATTGTTGAAGGAGAAATCGCAGCTAGATCCAATTCAAGCCGGGCAGCCCACATAGGGGTAAAACTCTCTCAACAATAATTTTCTCCATTCACAAGACTGGAACTCGAGATTTTGCTTAAGAGAATAAAGTGTTGAACCACTTGAACTATCTATGGTTGGCCTTTAAATTTAAAATGCATTTTCATTCTTTCCCTCATTTTCTTTCCATTCTCTTTACATATTTTTTGAATCTCTCTCCCTCTCTCTTGTTGAACTCCAAAATAACTCGTTCTTAATCTATAATTTTGTCAAGGCATATTTTGATAATCCCATAATTTGAGAAAAATTTAATTTTTTATACTTTACCAAGGCATATGCATTAGTAACAAAAAAGTTGCTGCAGCCGGGAACTAAAATCTTATTGTGAGATAATGTATTAATTTGAGTTAAAATCTTATTGTGAGTAACGTATTAATTTGATGAGTTTCATGACAAAAATCCATTACTATATTTTCCATTGTATTATTCTAAGGCAACAAATGTTTCTTCCTATTAATTATTGTTGAGCAAACGCCTAATCCCTCACTAATTCCCAAAAAATCAATGAAATTAGAATGGATTGAAGCCTGAAAGAGAGAGACGATAAAAGAGAAATTTGTGAGTGAGGGTATAAATGAAATTAAAGTAAAAAAACCTTAGTTACAAACAAAAAAAAAAAAATTCCGGTTAAACGTAGAAATAAGCCGTAAAGAAAAAAAGGTTTGGCTCAATTTAGAACTACTCTAATAATAATTACATATATGCTTGCCATAAATAAAATGAACTTAAGATTAATTAACAAGGAATTGGGCTAGTAACTTGTTCTTATTGCGCGGATCATGCATATATATAGTTGTTGCTAAAGGGGAAAGAAAAAAGATTGAATTAAACACCAAAGTACAACTTTTATACAATTACAAAAACAACAAGAAAGAATCTTTATGAGAAATTATTCAAATATTTCTCTTTCTCAAGAAACAACACTTGCATGTACTTAAAACCAAACAAGACAAATAGCTGTAACTTTTGTAACTATACAATGCATACAGAGACTTCAAATTCTTATATATATAGTATCACCTCCCCAATTTCTACTCAAGTACATGCACGCATACATACATATATATAGAGAGATGTATATGTGTGTATGGATGCATATATAAGAACATATTCACCAATGTATGGATATGATACCCTATACAACAACAACAAACCATGACTTTTCAAACTAAAGCAAATGCAGAGAAGTGAGAAAATATTAATTAAAGGCTAGCTAGAGGAACAAGTTAGCCTCCCCTTCTTGCACACCCAAGGAAGAACAGTTCCTGTTAAGAAGCTCCTCTATCATTTGCAGTGCAAGTCTCTCCTCTTCATCCATCTCCCCTCTCATCATTTCAGGCCCTTCCGGCTTGGAAGCAGCCAATGTGTTGGCAGAAACTTGATGATGATCATCAGTAGCAATATTGATATTATTCCCTTTCCCAAGCTCAACAGTCATCACCCAATTGGAATCTGAGCTCTGCCCTGCCCGTTTCTGCCACACTCCTATATGAGAATTCTCGGTATCAAGCCTCAGGCATGTCATGGATGGAGATGGTGCCTTGCTACATTTCCTCAGCTTCGCGTGGAGGAGTTCAGATAGCTCGCTTGGAGGCGATGGATGGGAGGTGGTATCAGCACCGCAGCCGCCTGCTTTGGGGTCAACACTCTGTGTTTGTGGTATGGGGAAGTTGGTCTTTGCATTCCTTCCACTCATTAAGATGGCTGCTTGATCATAAGCCCTCGCTGCCTCTTCTGCTGTCTCAAATGTACCTAGCCACACCCTTCTCTTTCTGCAACCAAAACATATATACCAAGTATAACAAAGAATTGATTAGGTAACTAATTAATCGAAAGGAACGCAGTGAACTGAAATATCTAAGTAACTGTAGGAAAAGAAAGTAATAACGATTCCGGCAGTAGTGACGAGCGAACCCGGAACAGCCGGAT
>JAUZJE010000052.1:0-2122 GCA_032886695.1 'Waltheria sp.' little leaf phytoplasma | reverse complement strand
AAGAAAAGTTGGAAACAAAGTCCATGTGGATAGAAGAAAGAAGTAACAATGAATCAGATTACAAACATGTTCAATAAAACTACAACTTTTTGAAACAGAAACATGCATGCAAATCTGCTGCAAATACAAACCATGTTTGCTGTTAGCATATCTTATTTTGCTGCTGAATAAGGAACTTGAAAGAGATGAAGAGAAGTATGATTAACACCGGTGCCGGTAGACAGCATAAACAGTAGGTCTTGGTTGTGGGATGCAAACAGCCATGAGTGCTAGAGCTATGATCAACACCATGAGCAGTGCAGTGAAATCTAAGCCCCCATCATCTGATTCTGAGCAACATAGTTTCCCCATTCTAAATGCTTGCTGCCTCAAGTTTTCTTTGTTTTTCTTTGTTTTTTTGGTAACATATGATGAAATGAGACATATAAAGGAAAATAGATGTGCAGAAATCATCAGGCTTCAAGTCAACTTGACTTGCAATAGTTTATTTGTGGAGTCAATAGTTTATTTGTGGTCCTATTTCTTTGAACATAGCAAACAGATTCCTCATTTCTGATGCAGTAAAATAAGAAATGGTACTAATATCAAATATAAAATTCGCCCTCTTGGATTAAATATTCATTACTCTTGGAGGTTGTAAATTTTAATCAATTGTAGACAAAAGTTGAAATTTGATATATTAGTAGAGAAGTCTTTAAAGAAGAACAACGCGTCTTTTTTTCCTAACTACCACACTTGAACCAGAGGAGACCACTGACAGCCTCTTAAAATTTATTAATGAGTGAGAAATCAACCCATTGCCATTAGTTCAAAGAGAAAATTCTACTGAAAAAGGCAAATAAGAAGCATATATAGGAACTAAAGAAAAATCCCAATTTGCTGTTCTACTCCTCCATAAAAGAGGGTCTTAATTAATTTTCTCCCTTGAAAAGGACTGATAGAGATGATTTAAAACCCTAACCAACTTTCTCTAACAGATCCTAATGTAACTATGTTAACAACATTGATTATGCCAATGAAACAATCACTCATTATTTTGCAACTGATTATAGCAAGTGAAAAACGGACAGTAACAAGGGAACAGTGAATCTGAATAAATAACAAATATTGGACCACATTTCACCTTGGAACATCGCATGCCAACTGCCTTTAATTATTGTTATATTTTGTTAACTCCAATTACCATAGTGCAAATTGCAAAAGCTGAGGTAGGTTTCTTAAGAGTTGGCCTAAGACCCGATCAACTATATTATTTAATACACTATAATTAACTCAAAGTGTGATAAACCATCATGACCTAACTTCAAAATGATAATTCTGCTAGTTGATGAAGCAACCTTCAACTTGAAACTTATTTGTAATGAAGCAAGTATAGTCAAAAGCTGCCACCATGATTTCATCTTTGGTGTGGGGTTTATTGGTAAAAACCAGATTGCCATCAGTAGATGGAAGCTTCAAATACCACAGAACAAAGAGTACATACCATTACAACAAAAAACAAGAAATAGGCAGGTTTCCATGAGGCTTTGATGAAAAACCCAAAAAGGAAAAAGATGAAAAAAAAAAAAAAAAAGGAAATCAAATATATAATGTTTGCCTGCTCTAAAACAAATGATAAGTTTACTGATACAGAACTGTATACCTTTCCAAGAGTAAACAAGAAGGCCGGCCTCAAACTTGTTGCTGAATTCCCCACTTTGACCCACCATTGCAGAGAAGCTAAAGTGGTTCTAAATCAGCCTAATGAATATATTTGGATGTGGTCAAAAGTTGAAGTAATATTAGGCCAAAAGATATACATATACTATTCACACATCATCATCTATCTTTATAGTGTAAGAGAAAAAAATATGGAGAAAGGATGATTCTGTCACAACCCAAGAGAAGTCAACGCACGATATTTCTTCTTTCTTCAGAATTGCAGCTCAGAGGAAAGCTGTTACCTCCAAAAAGTTAAGCATCTTAATCATGCAGACAGCTACATAATATGCAGATGAAACTGTCTAATTTTTCCTTGATAAATTATTTTTTGTTGACGTTTAACTTGAACAGAGGAGTCGTTATAAATAACACCATTTATAACTCGACAACCAGCTATATTATTTTTATCACTTCTGTAAAA
>JAUZJE010000051.1:0-2177 GCA_032886695.1 'Waltheria sp.' little leaf phytoplasma | reverse complement strand
AAAAAAAAGACTCAATTTCAAACATGCCAAACAAGGGAACAATAATATGTTATAAATTAGCAAAGGAAAATAACCTTATATTTTAGAAAATAAGGACAAAGCAAAGAAAGTGGGTTCCCTTGTTGTTTCATGTGCTTTAACCTCTAGGCAACTAATGAGTAATGAATATTTATTTTCAGCAAAGTTCTTTTTGGCTTTCTCTAATATTAGGTTTTTTTTTTTTTTAAATATAAAGTTGGCCTTTTACTTATTTGAGTAGATTTAAATGCCTTTAGACTCAGCTAATTTGGCTTACATGGCATGAGAATCTCAATCTAGATTTGAATCCAAGTCCTTTGCTAATGCTATCATATGATATGCTTGGTGTAGTAATGCTTCGCAATTAACTAGTGGTGGTAATGTACCAAAAAGTATATATATGTATACATTTGGTAATACAAATATTAGATAATTGTTTCTTGCCAATAAAATCCCACTCTACTCAATTTAAAACATTTGAAATTAAATTTTTATACTCAACATGAGTGCATTGCATATACACAAGAGAATACTTCCAATACACTGTCAGTGTAAAGAGTTTTACACTGACAACCAATTTTGAGACAAAATTTAAGGGTATAATGGTAATAGGAGGGGATTAGGGTTGACTCCCTCCTTGTTTTTCTCCACTTATCTCTCACCTCATTGGTTGTCAGTGTAAAAAACCTTTACACTGACAGTGTATTTGAATTAAATCCTATACACAAAATCACTACAATTAACAATCCAACACATACATAATCCAATGTCACATTATCATGTTAAGGGAGTATTGACCCGGTGATTAAGATTAAGGTATTGAAACTTTCATATCCCGAATTTAAATCTAAATAGCAATATAATATTGTTACGCATCATCGTCATTAAATATCATATATTAAAAGTCATGCTTAATTAATTTTAATTTTTTTTTTTGCACAATCCTAATTAACTTATTTTTTTTGAAAGATTCGTACTTAAATTATTTATACCATAAATTTATCAATATATACTTTATATTATATTTTATAAAATTAAACTAAATTTACTGTATTTTATTTTAATTATTTTTAAAAATTACATATAATTCATCATGCACAATCTTAACATATTATGAAATATAAGAAAAAATCTAACTATAAAGTAGTATTTATCATCATAGTACAGTTACAAACTTACAATCCAATCCATGATCATTCTCTCACTTGTACTGTTACAAAGTAGAAATTACAGGTGGTATTAATAAAAGTAAAAAAAGAAAAGGGAAGGTAAAAATGTAAAATAAAATAAAAAGTAAATATAAATAACTATAAAATCTTTGTCTAAAAACTATCAATCGGCCCACTCATATCTCTCTCTCTATTTTCCTCTCCGTCTCTGTCTCTCTTTTTCTCGAGAAAAAAAGAAAATCCCCCAAATCTCAGAGAGACTTCCCTCTCCTCCGATCCTTTCTTCGTCTTGGTTTATGAGGTACCCTCTCTCGATCTCTCCATTTCTTTTCTTAATCAGAGATCTGTATTTTTATCTATTTATTTAATTATTTTTTTCAGAATCGAAATCGATTGGGTTTTTATCCGCCTTCGTTTCTTAACTTTGCGATTTTTCCCCCAATTTTTTTTTTTTGTATTTTTGTATTTTTGTTGTCTGTTTAGCTTGTAAAGTTATTGATTTGATCCCTGATTTGTCTCTTGATATCAATTGATCGAAAAAAGAATTTTTTTTTGGGATTATTTTTCTATTTATTTCTAGGGTTTATCTTGTTTTGATCCGTAATTTTCTTTTTGTTTTATCTTATGCAAATTGGTTAGCCTGGGTTAACAATTTCTTTAGGGTTTGTTCGGAAAGCTTTAATTTTTGTTTTTAATTTCTTTGATATTCTATCTTTTGAGTATTAAACTTATTTAAAAATAAATATATCTTTTTTTTTCTTCTACAAGTGGTTCATGTTTATATTTTGATAATTTGATTACATACTGATTGGTTTTAGTGTTCGTGGTTCTGATCTTTGTGTTCTTGTTTGCAGCTCGAAGGACTTTACCTAAATTATTTAATCAATGGTGTAGTGTGGTTCGTTGGGAAAAAAATACTAAGCCTTTTTTAAGAAGTAAAGAATTTTTATGGCAAGAAGGTCATACAGTTCATGCCTCTAAAAAAGAAGC
>JAUZJE010000050.1:0-2188 GCA_032886695.1 'Waltheria sp.' little leaf phytoplasma | reverse complement strand
AGCGAGACAACGATCAAGATTAGGAGGGTTTCCACCACTTTTATCCTCCATACACATGATATCATTCATATCACCGAGCACGAGCCAAGGGAATTGAATGAAGGGTCCCAACTCCTCCAACGCACCCCAAAGCTCACGTCGAACCTCCCTAGATGGAGATGCATAAACACACGAAAGAAGCCAAGGTGGCCATCCCTGCCTTCTAACCACACAATGAACAACCTGTCGAGCAGCCCCAACAATTTCAACACTTGCAAACTCTTCTTTCCACATCAACCAAATTCCTCCACTCCTACCAATAGCCTCAACACGAAACGAAAAATCAAAACCCAGCCTTTTAATTCTTCTCAAGGCCCGACGTCCGCTAATCTTTGGCTCAAAGATTGCCAAGAACCCCGGCTTATGCAACTTCAACAACTCTTTAATATGTCTCAAAAAATCACTCGACCCTGCCCCTCTACAATTCCATGCAAGAATGTCTGTCATCATTGAGAAGCAGAGAGAGAAACATGGGGTACTCCCCCCTTACTAACACCAACCCCGTCCTTGGCCAACCCAAGGACTTCACGATTTTCCTTCGAGATGCCGCCCGAGATGGTCTTCATAACACGAGCTGGGTCAACTCCTTGCGAAGACGAGTCGACTTGCATGGGCGTGGAGTGCGCCCCAGCTTGTCTTTGCATGGGAACTGAGTTAGGCTGAGTTCGACTCGGACTCCCCCCACCATGCACAACAGGAAAATCAGCATTATAATCTACCACTTTAAACGGCTGTCGTTTTGCATCAGACTTAGACTTGGGCTGCACCACAACCTTAGCACGTGGGCCCACATTATGCAGCCCTCCATTCACGGGTCTTACCCCTCTTTGGGCCTGCATGGCCCCGGCCTTCAATGTTGTAGTTCCCACTGCATCCAGAGACCTGGGAGATAGAACTTCCTTCTCCACCACTGCTGCTTGTACGTTATCACCAATCCTTGGAGCATTATCTCCTTGATCATTATCCTCTTGAAGGATATGAAAACGTGATCCGTTAGGATAACCACTGTTAGCTGCCACACCCTTATCCCCTCTTGGCCGAGAATTACGCCGCTGGGGTCGTCTCTTTGCAGGAGCCATCCATTGACCAAACACCTCAGGCTCGGCGTTGACTTTCTGCACATTGGACTCAACCACCCTCGGCTCAGGGCAGCCATCCACATTCTTTTCCGTCGCCGGAGGAGGCCGTGCAACATACGGGCAAACATCCCGGCGATGCCCACTTCGCCCGCAAGCAAAGCAAATCATGTTCAGGCCTTCATACCTGACCACTTGTTCCACCCCATGAATCTCGATCTTAGGTATCAAGGGCTTATCAAGGTCAACCTCTACACAAACTTTAGCGAAGCTACCCCTCTTCCTTGATAAGGTAACATCATCCACCTTTAATGGTTTCCCTAGAAGCTCCCCAGCTGCCATGAGAACTTCCTCATCATAAAACTCCACTGGGCATCCTGGCAATTGCACCCAAACAGCCGTGGATTGAATCTTGTCAATAGCTGGCCTAAAATTAGGACGCCACCTTCTAACCGTCAAATAGTGTCCAAGGACCATCCAAGGTCCCTCCTCTAGCACAAACTTGCAATCTTCCTCTTCCTCAAATTTTACCATATAATAGCCTTCATCAAGATCAGTAACTTCGTAAGTATCTTGAGAGATATTCCAAAGTTTCCTAAGTCGATCCCTCAACATATTAAAACCAATTGATCGACCCAGCAGTTTCAAAATAAGACAATTCCGAAAAGGTTTGCGAAGCCTTTCAAGAGTTCTCTCTGACAAACGAATGGCAGGCACATCGCCCTTGAGCGACACAGTAATTGGCTCCTTATCGCCGATTAGCACAGTGGCTTCAACATCCACTGGTTCAATACCCGCACGCTTGGAACGACCCAGCAGCAACGTATCCCTGAAAGAGACATATTGAGCCTTAAATTCGGCTCCCACCTCACCCTCCTCCAGCGCCTCAGGAGCCATATCTTGGTCCACTGGTTCCCCTACCGGAGTCTCGGGCACCACATCCACATTAAGACGATTAACTAAATTATTCCAAATTTAGGTTTACTCTTACGACTACTAAGAAGATTCTTTATCCTTGACCTCCGGGCTTTTATTTCCGGATTGGCAAATTTAATTACCTGGTTTTAGGATTC
>JAUZJE010000049.1:0-2197 GCA_032886695.1 'Waltheria sp.' little leaf phytoplasma | reverse complement strand
GTGAGCGAGTAAAGAGGGGACGGTTGGTTAGTCGAGGGGGTTGGGTTTGCCGAGTGAGTGCGGGGGGCGGCTAACGTGCGCGAGGGGGAGGGGAGGAGGGTGGAGGTGCACACGCTTCACAGCTATACACGTACGAGTCTTTGTTTTGTTATGTTATGTTTGAGGTGAAAGTAGGAGAAGTGTTGGAGTCCGCCACTAAACACGCCCCAATATTGTACAACACGAGAAAGTATTCCTTGCAACGGGTATACCACGTCAGATTTGCCAATTGGTGTAACAACCCAATGAGCAATTGACACATCACCCAAATATGATGACTCGGCATAATTGGAAAGAAAAGGTTAACGGGAGACGGAAAACTCACGCCGTTCTAGTTTTTATTTTCAAAAATCCGCCTTTTCTTTTTCGCTTATTCAAACAGTCCGCCAAAAATTTTTATCCTCCCTCGATCTCTCTCATCTTTCTCTTCCTTCCATGGCCATTTGCGTCTCTTCTTTAATTTTGACTTGATTTCGATCTTAAATTTCTTGCTATATGCTTTATTGATTCGTTGTCGGTGCCATCACCGTCGCAAGAGGAGTGCTGTGCATGTTTTATTGATTCGTTGTCGATGCCATCACCGTCGCAAGAGGAGTGTTGTGCCATTTTTTATCATCATGCGATTCTGAACCACGGTGAGAAAGTGGTAATTTCGTTCAATCAAGGGAAAATTTCAGCTTTTAATTTTATTAATTAATGGTTAATGAGAGCAAATGAATCTAAAATTGGTTAACCTCTGAAAAGTTTAGAAAAAAAAAAGGGAATTACGTACTATTGTTTGGCAGGCATTGATCAGTGTCCTCCCGAGCAAAACTTTATGGTTCATCTAATTATTTATTTTTTTCTAGTAATCCTTCATAAGCATGCGTAGATTTTTTTGCTATTGGAAAAGTTAAATGAATCTCCTTCCCCATGATAATGATTTAATACAATTGGTTTAAATACAATTTCATGAAACCTCAGAATAAATATTTTAATTCAATCAATATGTTGTTATCTTCTTATTTCTTTAAAATCAAGTTTGTCCATGATTAATTTATTTTAAAGCTATTCAACAATACATTACGATGAAAGAGGAAGGTAGGGATAGTTTTAGTGTTAATCGATCATTTAATTAAATTATTAACTAATTCAAATGTTGATTAACTGAACAAGCTGTTCTGGTTAAGTTTAATTGATTGAAATACTGGAAATTTGCTGGATCAATATATATATAACACCAGTAATGGGAATTGGCATGGTTGTCTGACACTCTAAATTTACTAATTCAGATGTGGCATTTTCCTTATTCTTCTTGCAGCATGTTGTTGGATCAATCATAGCACCGCCGGTAGACATGAGGGCAGGCAGATGCAGAAATGGAAATTGGCATGGTTGTTTGACACTCTATATCTACTTAAAACTGTGAGGCTGTTTGGCACAAGGAGTCACTACACCATGGATTTGGTTGTGGGTGTTGGTATCTGAAATTTTATTGGACTTGCTTGCTGGAAAGTACAAAGAGATAAGCAAGACAAATAAATCGACACTTGTTTTTGCTACAACCAAAGAGGCTTTGTGAAATCTTGCTCAATAATTAAGATAAGAAAGAAACTGTTGAAATAGCATGGCATTGCCAAAATAGTTGGTTGTTAATGTTCAGAATTTGAACTTGGCATACAATGTAAATTTGCATTTGTGTATTACTATTATTATTAGTTTATTTATTAATTTGAATCATTATTTGCCTTTGGCTAATCGCTTAAAGACTAAAGGGTTGGTAACAATTTCTCCTAATCTACTCTTTCCCTAGCCAAGAGAAAGAGGATTCCAATATGCTATTTGAGCAAAACTTAGATATACCTATTATTCAACCATATGCTCATTGAATACATTAATCTTTCACCTATAAAAGACAAAATGTGTGCTGTTACAAGCCTTGTTCTTTGAATAATTAAGCTTTGCACCATGTGAGATCAGAAGTTCAGAAAATTTCAACCATCCATTGCTAACTGCATAGTGGAACAGTCATGCCACTACCATCATTTTTCAGATTAACATCTAAGGTGTCATATTTTTTATTAAAAATGGCAGTTCCTTGATATTGTTTATCTAAATCGTTAAATAAAAATGCTAATTTTGTTGCTTTATTAATCATTATAATTAACAAACCTTCTGC
>JAUZJE010000048.1:0-2199 GCA_032886695.1 'Waltheria sp.' little leaf phytoplasma | reverse complement strand
TTATATTGTTGTCCATTGATCAAAATATGACAAACATGTAATACAGTACACATTTTCAGCTATGAAGATAGATGATGCATTTCATTAGATGACAAAAGAAAAGAACATGATAAAATCCCTTTATAAAACGGCGGAAGCGTTGACATAATAACAGACAACCTAAATGAAAATAAGCAAGAACATAGCTGATCTAAACATAATACATCCAAACTAGTAAAGTCTAATACGACAGCTGATACTGACAACATACTTGTAATAAAGATAAAAAAGGAATAAAAATGCATAAACTAGTCGTCATCGATTGTCACAGAAGGGTACGACATTATTCGTGACCATTTACGTCGCTCTTGACGACCAAACATCAACCCCTCGTGGATTAAATCTGTTAGGACGCTGATCCATCTGTTTCCGTTACCTTTTCCAGCTAGATCCTCTTCCCATGTCTGGATGAGGGCGGATTCTGATTTCCTTTCGTTGTATTCGAAGACAAACTTCAAGAAATCATCAGCATAATTGTAGCATCCAGTGACCATATCCCACATTTGTTGCTTATCACACCTGACATTCTCACTGAATATGGATCGTAGCTGATCCCGCGTGAAATCTCTCAGATTCCAATATTGTTCTGAATCCCTCTTACGCTTGTTAGCGTAATCTGATATCTGGATAAATATATCCAGGTGTGGTAGGGGAGAGGATGAGTTTTCGTTCTGTGCTTCTTCTTCGTCACATATGAAGAACATCCAGTCACCGTACAACGTCGAGCCCTTATCCATGTTTGATGAGGGACACCTCTGATGTCCTATCATGCCACATTTGTAACAGCATCTGGGCAGTTTCTCATAACGGAAAAATACCAACGTCTCCGGCCTCCGTCCAACAAATAAGAGACAGCCAGGTAAAAGTGGTTTCGTCACGTCGATGGTAACAAGCAAACGAACACGAACATCATCCCGAGAACCACTTTTACTTGGCTTAACCTCGATATTCATGCAAGAACTGAACAGACCAGCAATACCAGACAAGCAACTGTGATCTTTTGCGTCTGCAGCCTTAATGCCTTGAAGGTGGACCCAAGTCTCAGTTTTGTTTATTAGAATTCTCTGAAATGGTACAAGAGGCGTCCACTCGCACACCGTTACCAATACTCCAGCAATGACCCATGGGACTCCTCTGATGACAGCATTCCTGTCTTCTTAAATAGGGAATATCGCGAGGAACATGTTGCCTTCGACGAGAATGACTTCAGCGTTTCGCCAAATTTTCCAAGCGACAGCCCGAATGCGACCGACTCCTACTATTTCATCGGAAACCGCCTTAAGAATGACGGCATGATCCATCACCTTCCTTGTCAGTTTGTCTGACCCAAGTATGACATCCGTCGGGACTGCTGTCCATGATGAAGAAGCCATGATCCGGACTCAATAAAGATGAATCTGTTGTTTTTCTTTTTTAGTAGCGTGCCTTAAGTGCTCGTTTTGTTAGTCCAAAAGGAGGAGGATTGCACAATTATATAGTTAGTCTGTGGCTGTTTGAAGAAATAACCCAATCAATGCCAGTTGCCTGTGGCAGTTTATAGCTTTAGGGAATATGAAAAGATAATTGGTAGTTATCCTGCACTACTCCCAATCAGCACGAATTACGACACCACGCTTCCTGTTTTAGAGGCAGTCTTTCCATGATTAATTAACCGGTGTTAGTGGTGTCATTAATATGGGTTAACGGTTTGAATTTCATAAACCAGATTGTTGAGCAAATACCGAAATTAATTCGAAAGTTGTCTAAACAGATACAAAGGAATTGAAGATGTGAACTGATAACCACCGAGTTTGTAATCAAAACGGCAAATATGAGGGGTATTACGCTATCATAATACGCTGATAACCCCCGAGTTTGTAATCAATATTAAAACGGAAAACACAAAAAACGGAGAAACTTTGATTCCAATAGCCCTAGCCCACATGATTTATCCTTGTGAATTCTTGTTGAAGGAACGGGTATGCACTCTCTTGCACTTGTTGCGCCATCTTATTAACTGTACTCTTCATCAAATCAAGAGCAACCCTCAGTCGAAGCTATTACACACTTTACTACTTTAAAAAAAATTAATAATTATTCTCTTTTGGAAATTCAACTAGAAACAGGCCGTACTCATCAAATTCGTGTGCATTTAAGTTATTTAAAACATCCTATTATAGG
>JAUZJE010000047.1:0-2234 GCA_032886695.1 'Waltheria sp.' little leaf phytoplasma | reverse complement strand
AAAGCAATTAGGGTAACATAATAGCAAGGATTCTCCTCTATAGTCAGTTGGAGACTTCGAATCATCCACCGCAACAATTTTGAGACAATCATTAGATATAATTATATTATGATAAAAAGATTTTGTATTATATTACATTATTGGTTAGTAATTAACCTGCGATTCATGGGTACATGAAATGAATTGATAGTATAAATTAAATAAGAAAGAGTAAATAAAGGCAAGGTATCACTATCAAGTATCAACTTGAAATCTAAGTCTAACCCCCGTAGTACGCCTCAAGTCTATTGGTCTTGGGTTTACCCACGTTTCCAATGAAGTTGTTTTGCAACTAGATTCAACAGTTCTAACATAAAAGAAGTATGAACAAGAACAAACGAATTCACAAGAAAAGACTAGCCTTCCAGTCTACCATTTTCATTCAATGTTTAACAATTGGAATTTGTATTTAGATGAATAAAAGTGGATTTCCTTTTTATTTTGAACGGTTCAAATAAATGCAATATATTTTTTCATGATAATATTTTAAATAGTCCACGATCATATTATAGTCCCGAATTAAATCAAACAAACCCTTAACATATTCTCTAATATATACGGTGTATATATCAAGAACTACGTATTTCATGATAATGGGTCGAAGCCAGAATAGCCGGTAAACCTTGGCAATGTATTGTATAGTCAAAGACCATGGTCCTTGACAGTAACACCTCTCAGCAAGTTGCTCTAATTCTAGAAAAATGTAATAAAAACTAGTAGGGTCAGTGAATACCGACGGGAGTAAGCCATTCCAAAGGTAGTAAAAGATGGAAGATTAGTAGCCCCATAATTGGGGCATAAGTATGTATAAATTTCCACGATAGAACAAAGAAAAACAGATATTGACTTCAATCGACTAGTCTACCAAGACATTTCATAATCATACACTGACAGACATGGTTAACCAAGAATACAGTGCATATATATTTCTCTCGAGAAATCCTTGACTTGTCTCCGGACACACATTCCTCAAATCTATATTTATTATTAGCTCATGAAACCAGAGTAAAGAATAAAGAGAACTTAATTTGAAGTCATTTTCAGCGATGGCTGCCATTGTGTTACTGCTAATTCTGTCCATCATCATTTCAAGTACAAGTAATGGAGTAGCAGCTCAACCAAGGAATTCCAATTCCAACATAACTCTAGGCTCATCTCTAACACCAACAGGCCGCCAAACCGCATGGCTATCTCCTTCGGGCGTCTACGCCTTTGGGTTTTATGAGCAAGCCAAGGGTAGGTATGATGTTGGAATTTTTGTTGCTGGAATCCCTCAGAAACCTGTGGTTTGGACAGCCAACCGCGATGATCCGCCTCTTCCAACCTCTGCCACCTTGCTTCTCACAACTGATGGAAGGCTCATTGTGCAATCACCCCAACAACGGGAAGCATACATCATCAATACGTCTGAGAGAATTGCCTCAGCTTCGATGCTTGACACTGGCAATTTCGTCGTGTACAACTCTGACCAGGCAATAATGTGGCAGAGCTTCGACCATCCAACCACTACCATACTTGAAGGCCAGCGTCTCTTAGCTGGGATGGAGCTGTTCTCTAGCATCTCAGAAACCGACCAGTCAACAGGAATCTTTCGTCTTAAGATGCAAGCTGATGGAAACCTCGTGCAATACCCTGTCCAAACTCCAGATGCAGGACCTTATTCGTATTGGTCATCCGCTACATTCGGTAGAGGAAATAATGTGAGCCTGAATCTAGACGATGATGGCCATCTATACCTGCTCAATTCCTCGGGCGTCAACATAAGGGACATATCTAGAGGAGGACATGATACAAATGGAACAGTTTATCTGATGAAGATTGATTCCGACGGTATCTTCCGTCTCTATTCTTACAAACTGCTGCTCAATCAGAATGGGAATCAATCGGTTATATGGGTATCTACGGATGACAAGTGTGACCCCAAGGGTCTTTGCGGACTTAATGGCTACTGCGTCAATGAAGATAGAGATGCTGTTTGCAGATGCCTTCCGGGGTTCGCCCAAGTGATGGAGGGCAACTCTTCTTCTGGCTGTGAAAAGGATTTCTCCACCGAGAGTTGCAAAACCGATCATTTTTATAAGATATTATTTTATCTTGAATACCATAAAGTAATAGAACAGGAGTCAAATAAGAAGAAAAATTTTTATTTAAATAACGCATACTCAAAACTAACAAATTTCTTAATAAACGATAAC
>JAUZJE010000046.1:0-2240 GCA_032886695.1 'Waltheria sp.' little leaf phytoplasma | reverse complement strand
CCGGCGGGGTGACACGAAAGTGGCAGGATGGCGCCATCGCGGTCCGCTCCGGACCCACGCACCGGCAGCGGCGGAATGGACAGGGTAACGGCAGCCTCGTCGTCGGCGAAGAGGTCCGGGTGGTCGGCGCGGAACTTCGCGAGCGAGGCGGCGGCCTCGTCCTTGTAGTGCCCGCAGGACATGATCGCGTTGGCAAACCAACTAACCATCCAGCCCCACAGCTCGTTCTCATCCTGGGCCAGCAGGTTGGGGTTTGCCTTGACCTGCGCGACGAAAGCGTCGGTCCACGCGGCCGCGTCGCTCCGGGACTCCATCGCAGCGCGGATCAGGTCGGTCGGGTTGGTGCTGATCTCGGTGCTCATCCGTTGCTCCTTTGGCTGGCCCTGTCTCGGGCGGGCTTGTCGTGCGTGTGGGGCGTGACGGCCGTGGGCGCGACGGGCCATTCGTGGTCTCGGCGGTGGATGTGCCGCCATCGTTCTGGCGCGAGGAACGGCGTCAGGTCGAATCCGTGCACCCGCCGCAGGTGTTCCCTCTGCTCCGCGTCCGTCATGGCCTCGAACGGGATGAACCGGGGCGGGGTCACGACGCGGCCGCCACAACCGCAACGACCACGCCAGCAACGATCAGCAAGCCGCAGACGAGCAGCGCTGCCAGCAGGGTGTCGATGACGCCCCAGGAGAACGCCGTCGGACCGGCGGTCGTCGCGCGCAGTCGGGTTGCGGCAACGCCGCCGTCCTCGGGAAGGTCGAACTCGCTCATCCCTTGCTCCTGTTCTCCCAGGCGACGATCCGTGCGGGGTGTCCGGGGCCGTGACCCAGCGGGTTGCCGGCGGTCATGCCGCCTCCTGTTCGAGCCGGTCCATCACGGCGGCACGGAGCTTCGTGCGAGCCTCGTTCCACTCGTGCAATAGGCCCACGCCGTTGTCTAGAACGGTTGCGCTCGGGGCGGCGTCGTAGCGCGCCGCGTTGCGCACCATCGCGAGCTGCGCCCGGCCCTCCTCGAGCAGGAGGGCGACGAGTTCCTGATCGGTCATGCGATCCCCTTCCGGGTTGCCTTGGTCCAGTAGTCGGTGCCGACGGGGTTCCACGGGAGCTGACCCGGAGTGCCCCTCTCGATGAGTTCCGGCCAGTCGCGTTCCTCGCGCTGCCCGCGCCAGTGGCCGATCGCGAACTCGGTGACGTGCTTGTCGCCCATGTCGCCGGGGCCGCGGGTCATGCCAATCCCCACCTCCGGCCAGCGCAGCCACACCGACGAGCCGTACGGCCGGACGATGCGGTTACCGGCTCCGTCCTTCGCGTGCCCGGTGTGCGTCTCGATGAACAAGGCTGCGTTGTGCCGCACCCGGACCTCATCGAGCGCCGACAAGAGGGCCAGGACGTCGCTGTCGCGCTGCGGGTCGCCGGCCATAATCTTGTAGGCGGGGCCGACGATGATGAGATCCGGGGAGCAGTCCGCGGCGACCTTCATCAGCCACGCGCGGTCCCGCTTCGCCAGGTCCAGCCCTTCGGTGCGGATGTGGTGCTGGATGCGGTGCGCCCAGCCGGGTTCGGCGTTCTTGAATCGCTTCCCGACCCACTCGTACCGGCGCTGGGTCTGGCGTGGCCCGTTCTCGGTGTCGATCAGCAGCACCCGTTTCGGGTCTCCGACCTTCTGACCGGTGAACGGGTGGACCCCGCCGGCGATGGCGATCGCCCACTGCGTCGACAGAACCGACTTACCGCCGCCCTCTGCGGCGACGATCACCACCCGCTCGCCGTGCTCGATCAGACCAGGGACGAGCCAGTTGTTCTCGCCGAGGTCGACCTTGAACAGGTCGGCGATGGTGGCCGGCTTCTCGGCCGCCGCGCCGTCGAGTGGCGGCGGAATGTGGCCGAGGTCGGTGGCGGTGTTCGCGATGATCTGCGTGAGGTCGTCCGCGGCCTGGTCGTGGGCTGCCGCTCGAGACAGCCGTTCCCCTACGGCGTGGGCGAGGCGCAGCCGGGTGCTGGTGCGTACCGCTTCGGCGTAGAACGATGCCGAAGCGACGAGTGGGGTATTCTCTGGGTCCGCCAGCCCGAGCGTGTAGGCGCGGGACAGGCCGTTGGTGAATGCGCCGCGCCGCTCGAGTTCGGCGAATAAAGTCGTCAGCATAGCGGATATATTCAACTCTTGGTTTTGGATTTAAATTGATTTCTCTGTCAAACCCTAGTTTATGATGCTGGTGTGTTTTCCATGCCTTCTGATATTCTGGGTTACTCCTC
>JAUZJE010000045.1:0-2357 GCA_032886695.1 'Waltheria sp.' little leaf phytoplasma | reverse complement strand
CAAGAATTGAGACGGTTTCCGTCAACAATTTTCCAACCATGTTATTGTTGGAACATTGCGACGAAATTTTTATTTTTTCCGACAACACTGTCGTCAGAAAATATTTCCAACTATATATGCGTCGGAAATATGAAACCCGAAATAATAAATCGAGAATAATTCAATAATATTGAGTGGAAAACCTTTCTGACGAAAACGTCGTCGGAAAGTTACGCGCCAAAAAAATGTGGCGGTAAAAGTTGGCGGGATCCATTTTCGACGACTATGTCGTCGGAAACCTATGCGCCAAAACAATTATGGCGGTAAAAGTTGGCACCATCTGTTTCCGACGACATAGTCGTCAGAAAATAACCTGCGGTAACCAACGTTTGTTTAAGTTGCCTGAATTTAAGAGCATCACCAGCATACAATAGCTCTCCTCGGATAGCACTCTCACAGCCTCTATGTCTCTCCCCATTTTTAGGCAGGAACTTAGATTTAACCAATCCCTCACCGAGTCTTAGATAGGAATTCTTGGGCTTCTCTCGACCTGTGAAGAAAAGCTTTTTCAGATGTTATTGATATCATGACCATGGTCCCTTCAAATCCAACCTATCCCACACAACTAAAAAACCAATGGCAAATTGGCAACAAATTAGCTGAACTGTAGCCATATGCAAACCATGTAGCATACTTTTCCAAGCCATTGCCGCCCTGAGTAGAGGTGGCTCAATCATTTTAGGGGCTTTAGACAAAAAAAGAAACGATGCCTTCTTATAAAAAAATACTTTGTTTTTGTTATAAAAAAATTACTCATTAAACTTTTATGGTCATTTTTCTAATATTTATCTTTCAATTTAATATATTACTAATTTATTTTTATTTTTTTTTTGAAAAGTAAGTTATGATGCTATTGATACAAATATAAATCAAGATCATTTTGCATATATTCTAAGTCTCATCATTCTGCATCTATTCATATTCATTTTGTTTCTGGTATTTCTCCTAGGCATGATGTGTTTCCAATACTTCTAATTTGATGCTTTTAGAATAAGCCTTAATACTTCTAATCTGATGCATTTAGAATAGGAATTAATACTTCTAATCTGGTACCTAACCCACAAACACAAGCAGTAATATTATTAGATTCAAGAAAATCATTTGGATTGATTGTTGTTGATTTCCAGGACAAGAAAAATGAAGCCGCCGCCGCCGCTGCTGATGCTGCTGCCAAGTTTGACAACATGGCCAGTGGTGCAAGAATCCGCCACGAGCAAAAAACATGGCCGCTGCTGATGTTGCTAAGGAACTTGCAGCACGACTTGGACGCAGACGCAAGCACCAATGCCCATGCGAGCCACGTCATGCTGCTCAGCCTGCTTAGCCTCCATATCCACCACACCCTGAGCCGCACCACCACCACTTGGCTTAGATCTTTGAACCAATTTCCAACCACATGTGCTTAAGTATCCCTTATCAGGACCTATGCTTGATTATCCCAAGATCTTATTTAATATTTTTTAAAATATTGTTTATATTTATTGGAAAAACTTCATTTAGTTGAGATAACAGTCATAACTTATCAACATTATTTTATAAACAATATAAATATTTGAAAGAAAATTAAGTTTTCTTCTTTAATTATACACTAGAGACATTAATCTAGCTAATTGTAAAGGTTTACTTCTTAATTGTATTGTATACTTCCTAAGGCAAGATTTAATATTTTTTTCTTGATTTCTCTTTTCTATGCTGCTTGGGAACGACTCATGGGGTTTAAATACTAAAAAAAAAAAGGGGTTTTAAGGAGGCCAACTGACATGTGTATTATTATCAAATTAAACAAATTAAATTGTCACTTATGGTATATTATTACACGTGCCAAACAATTATACAATATGCTTGTCAAATGATTATAAAGGATACCTGCCAAACAAACAATCTATATAACTAACTTTAATATATTGTATAAATCTATAGATGAGATAGATAGATGGGAGGTCTTTCCATCATCATCATCATCATTCTTCATTCATCATTGTTTGTTCATCATCATCGTTTTAATATAATATATAATATAATATAATATCATATATAAATATATATAAACTTAAAAAACTAGTTTTTGCTGTCACTGTCGATGTCGATGCCGAAGCCGCTGCCTGCACATACACATTCCATTTTCCTCGTCAGCATCACCAGCATATGGTGATTTTGTTAAGATAACACCTTAGCCTCTAAGTCTCTCGCCATAACTACTTCATCGCAACCCGCTTTTAAGAACTGCTGTAATTTTTTATTCTTTCGTTTAAAAAACCGTTCTTATCCTTTCAATGTTTATTCGCACTGGCAATTGGTTAAATTGCTCGATATTTAGG
>JAUZJE010000044.1:0-2373 GCA_032886695.1 'Waltheria sp.' little leaf phytoplasma | reverse complement strand
TATCTTTACCAAAAAAATGAATGGCTAAATCCACTAATGGTCGATGGTCTGTTTTTTGGTAAGGAGCGAGAAAACATTTTTGGTACGCTAAATAACCATATTGGCGTAATAAATCATCGGCATCTTTGCAGGTATCTGAGTATGGTGGTAAAATCCTGCGGATTTCATAGGGGATTTGGTGTGCTTTCAGTTGAGCTCCTAACACTTCACTCCGTTTACATCCTGTTTCGTCATTGTCTAAAGCGATAATCACTTTAATTTGTTCCTTTTTCAGAATGGCTAGTTGGGATTGGGAAAGTAATTGGGCCACACAAATCAACCCCACCACATTTTTAATCCCGTGTTGCCAAGCACTTATCACATCAAAAAACCCCTCATGAATAATGAGGGTTTGCGTTTGTTTGATCCAGGGTAAAGCCTGCCCCAATCGATAACTAAAATGAAAAGTGGGGGTTTGACTAAAATTAGTTAAAGCTTGATATTTAGGTTGAAAGTAAGCAACAGGACGAAAATGGTTTTGATAAAAATGAAAAGTTTGTTGATTACGGTTTTCAATGGGAATAATGATCGACCCTTGGAAAGTATCGTGATAATATTTTTGGCCTGCTTTTGTGTTTCGAGCTTTTAATAACCCGTATTCCCCTAATTTATGAAGGTCCATTTTTTGCTTTTGAGCGTAATTTACCAACCTAAAGGAGAGAGGTTTATCGGTAGTAGGGGCATAACCTAGGCGAAATTCTTTGATAGTACTTAATTTTAATTTTCTTTTTTGAGTTAAATATGTTATTCCTGTGTTATCATTGTTTATTAATAAATAATGATAATAATTGCGAATTTGGTTAAATAAAGGAGGAATGGTTTTCAATAATTGTTTCTTTTTAAGATTAATTTCTTGTTCATCAAGGGAATGATGAGATTTCCTGATCTGATAGGATGGGAAAAAAGAATTAGAAGTGGTGGTCGTGAGCGTTTGTTCTTGTTGGATTAAGTTTTTAAATTCTTTAGTCTGCATAAAATGATAAATTCTTTTTAAGGCAACTGAGAAGTTTTTAAGACTGCGGATCGTCATATAAACATCAATAATATCATAATCTTTACCACATTTCCAACAATGAAGATGGTTGTTTTCGTTAATATGACAACAAGTGGGATTATGACCTTGATGGATGGGACAAGGAAAACGATACTTACGGTTAAAATTGGCTGGGAGAATTTTTAATTTTTTTAATAAAACCATCATCGGAAAATAGGTTTTGATATATTGTATTTGGGTTTGATCAACCATGCCTTTTCCTCCTTAACGAGTTTCGCTGGGTTCAAATGAAACGTAACCGATTTCTTGAAAGGTTTGGGTTGCCATTTCAAAATGATAAACTAAAGTTTTTTTTGAACCACTGCGATTTTTTTTGATATTGAGCTCAATAATCTTTTGGGTTTCGGCATCTTGTGATTCGGAATATAATTGTTGGCAAGTGGAATTATAAATCATTAATGATTTGGTTTTATCTTTCGGAAGTTGAGGTTGGAATTCCGCCATCATTAAAACGATATCCGAGTTGGTTTCGATGCCACCTGAACCTTTTAAAGCAGTTATTTCGGGAGATTTCCCTGGATAATTACTGTAAGTGTCTCGCGAAAATTGCGATAAAATGATAATGACAATTTTTAATTTAATAGCGATTTCTTTTAATTTCGTCATAATTTCATCAATCGCTAAACGGTCATTATCAAAATGATTAGTCGATTTAGTAATTTGCAGATGATCAATCACCACCATTTCCACTTTTTGTTCTAAATGGAGGCGATAAAGTAAATCGACAACATAATTAATATTTTTACTAGAATCATAACTAAAGACTAAATTAAGTTGGTTAAAAAAAGTGCGGGCAGTGCGCATCTGGGCTTGATAAAGTGGGGGAGTAACATTAGTAGCTAAAAAATCTTTATCTAAAATAAGTTTTAAGGGGAGTTGGGTTTGTAGTGCTAATAAGCGGGTTAAGTTTTCCTCAGGGGTCATTTCCCAAGAGAAAACCACCATATAAGGATAATGGCGGGTTTCATGATATTTAGTTTGAGCTAAATCCAATAAGAGATATGGATAGATTATTTGCGTTTCGAGCGTAGCTCTATTACAAATAGCCCCCATCCAAACCGTACGAGCAAGTTTCCCAGCATACGGCTTTCCCATTTATAATCTCTTTCGAGAACCTTTTATATATTGCTATATAATTGGCTGAATGGCTTTCTCATTATAAATCTGACTCTTTCGCCCTAGAGAGGTCGTTAACCTCCGTCGTGGGTGGGCGATTTTCATTGTTATTCCAAACAACGTTTTACTCCACCGACTACTAAAAGCCTCTTTTTCCTTGCATC
>JAUZJE010000043.1:0-2375 GCA_032886695.1 'Waltheria sp.' little leaf phytoplasma | reverse complement strand
ATTAAAATTCCTAAGCTAGATAACTAAAATTAACTAAATTAATAACTAAATAAATAATTATTAAAATTTAATTAATTTCAATTATCCGGGCGGGTCAACCCGACCCGACCCACTCGGGTCGGGTGCCCGAGCAAGCAGCACGCAGGGGCGTGCTGCTGCTACCGCGCGCGCGCGCAAGCAGCGCGCTGGGCGCGCTGCTGCTGCTGTGCGCTGGGCGCAGCATGGCCAGGCACCAAGTGCCGGCCATGCAGCCCCAATCCCGGCCAAACCAGGCAAAAGCAAGGCAGAACAGCTGAGCAGCAACCCCAAAACACCAGCAACAACAACAATAATAGCTCAGAAATCAACAACAAACCCAGAATTTGTTCAAACACGACATGCACACCAAGTGCTCGACAGAATGCCTAAACCAGTTCTGAAAAACACAACTCAGCCAACACTTCAACAATTTCAACATGCATGAACATTAGACAAACCCAGCAGCAAAACCAAACATTTGCATGTCTAAAAAAACGAGATTAAAACACAAGAAATTACCTCTAAAAATTCAACCAATCCGAACCACACTTGAAGGGTTTGGGCTCGATTTAAAGCTAGCTTGGAGGAGGATTGGAGTTCCTCAACGCAAGGAGGGCCAAGACCGAAGCTCAGCAGCAAGATAGCTGCAGCATGCAGCCACGAGAAGGAGACGAGAGAGAGCTGAGCAGCTTCGGGTCGAGGAAGGAGGAAGAAAGAAAGAAAAGAAAAGAAAGGAGAAAGAAGAAAGAAAGAAAAGAAGGAATGGGCTCGGTTGGGCCGAAAGAAAAGAAAGAAAAAAAAATGGGAGGAAATTGGGCTTGGCCCAATAGGCTTTTTCAGGCCGGAAATTAATCCTTGCGGGCCCAATTTCGTTCCTTCGGTCCTTTTCCAATCTACTTTTCCTGCCCGTTCGGGTTACTAATTTAATTATCTAATTATTTAGGCTAAAGCTAGTCCAAATAACAATAATTCAAATTAATACACCCAAACACAGATTTAATTAGACAGTTCTAAATTAAATTAGAACACAAAGTGTTCTTATAAGAGGTACAGGTTCTACACATTGAATGTTTCAAATTTAATGCACCTTATATCATCTGCAGTCAGTTCACCAATTTCTATATCCCTGACATTATGATTGAGATTTCTATCCTCTTTTGCACAGCTGTTATTCAATATGTTGTCATTTTCATGGTTTTTAGGATCTTTGTCATGATCACTATTGGAATCCATCTTATCCATATTCTCCAAACACGTAGGGCTGGCTTGGATAGAAAATTACATAGGAAATAAGGGGAAAGGGAAATAGTCCTTTGTTAAAAAGGTGTTTGGATAGAAGATAACACATAGGAAATAGTCCTTGGGTTTAAACAAATACAGAGGATAAATTATCCTGTGCTGGATCATGGGAAATCAAAGGAAAAGAAATTTTGAACAAAACTACCATTATTTTTTAGTGCTTCATCTCTATTTGCTATCAACTTAGGGGTAACTTTGTCAATTACTTTTCAATCCTATCATATCTTACAAACATCCAAATTTAAAATAAAATTTATGCTCTTTTATCCTATAGGTATACAAATAGTTTTTTTATCCTCTATCATCCTCTCCGTAACTTTTTCCTCTGATTTCTTCTCTTAAACTTTATCCTCTATTTTTTATCTGCTATCCAGACGAGGCCGTATCATGGTCACCTTAGGCGGGTCGCGACAAAATTGCCGCCCAATTGACACAGTCGTCTTCTTTATTGTCGTCACATTCTCTAACTTCCTCAAAACTGTCAACAAATCGATTACTTTGAAGGGTACTTTTTAAGCAAACACTGCTACAATTACTCTGACCAAACACAATAGGTTGCCACTCTAATCGTGTGAGACCCTGACTAGGAAGGTGATCACTGGTCTTGCACCTTGAGAAAACGGCCTTGAAAATTTTGCTTGACATGCATGGCGTGTGTGGGTTGCATGGCGTGCATGGAGTGGTTGCTTGTTCACTGGGTTGCTTAGGAAGTGAACTTAGAGTATAGAGATGTTCTTTAAGGCAATGCCACGTGCCAGCTCCAAAATAGGAAGTGAAGTCATTCTTTGAGAAAGTGGAAGTATAAGCTCGGTGTGGAAATGGAAGTTGCCACTCTAAGGTTAAAGTTTTCACCTTTGCTTGTAGTGCATGGGTTACGTGGGAGTAAGAATAAGAATAGCTAATGAAGTGTTTAAGGATGCTAGAAAGAGTGTAGCAAATGAACTTGTGCTAAAGGCGAACCCTTGCATCAATTTCTTGAACTACATCCTTAGCAGAGATGCCTCTTATAGCCACTTGAGTACTGCTCCAAAGAAAATTTATTAATTTTTTATAAATTT
>JAUZJE010000042.1:0-2376 GCA_032886695.1 'Waltheria sp.' little leaf phytoplasma | reverse complement strand
CATACATTGTCTCCAGCCATGTCACCTTCTGTAAATAGTTGGCCTCAACAAGTTCCAACTCCGCAGCTCCCTGGCAGCAGTCTTCAAGCCAGCCGTTTGATGTCTTCCCTCAATGCAAGAGACATACCACAGTTCTCTCCTCAATATCCTGATCAAGTGAATGCTCCTAACTGTATGCTTCTGAATCAGCCACAGCAACATCAAATCGGGTTCTCTGCGCAAGATGACTCTGCTCTTGAGGCTTCCTTGCCAGAAACAATATCACCTTGGAATGGGGAGACTATATCCCTATCCAACACTGGGATACCTGCTTATTCTAATCTTGAGAAGCAGCAGCAAATGCCTGGCAGCCTATGCTCGAGGGAACTTGGTTATAAGATCTCAGATTATCTTCAACCCAATGCTGGGTCTATATGGGAGATCCCCAATGGTAAAGTGGATTGGTCAGTTCAAGGTGAACCGGGTCAGTTTATTGGACACTATGGAGTAGAGCCTGCATTTCATGGTTTGAGTTTCTGTTGAAGGAAATAGCTCCACATGTTCAGGCCACAGTTGCAGCAGCCCCAAGCAAGTCACTTGTTGCATGACATGAGCAGTTGCAGCCACTATTGTTTATGCCAAGCTGGTTTATTACAACTGAATTTTTTTATTATTTGATTGGTTGGTTGGTGGTCGTATATGGGAATTATTAACAAGATAGAAGAAGACAATGTACAGAGAAAAGAATAGATATTTATCCTCATTTATTCATTGTCTACAGAGAACATATCTATATTGTTTATGCATAAGAATTTTCAATAGAATCCAACATTTTTGTTTTTTCTTTTGAAAATCAGAATCCAACCATTTTAAGACTTTGGTTTTCAGTAGTATATATATTATGTTTTCAATTTGTTAATTTGGTCTTTTTAAAAAACTCTTGCCCTCTTAATTTCTTTTTGGTCTGACTTGTTTCTGTTTCCTATTTTGATTATGCTACCTACTCACATAATTGTAGGGATTAATTTTAATGGAATTTGCCAAAAATTGTTCATTTTTTAGGCTTTGTCCTCGATTGAGCCAAGGGATTAGGTCCTAACAAGAATTATATATAGAATAATAATATTCTATTGGGTCCATTCTATTTCATAAACTGGACAATAAAATTTGGACAGACATCTCTTTTAAAATTGGCCGATATTCGGACATGTAAGAATAATGGTGTAGAATAGCTGTTACTATCATATCAAAGAGATAAACTTTTCTAGTTTATCTAATAAGAGAATTTAACTTTAATTTTCGTTAGTTAATTCAAATTTAAAATAAAAAATTGTCTTATCGTTAGCTAGTCTTCTTCAGTAAAATTACTTTCTTTGTTGGAAATAGAGGCACTAATATTTTACCCTTTGTCACACTCATTTTCTTTCTACTTTTGCTTAAACAAGATGGAAACTTATTGCAAATCAAATGTGACTCTGCTTCCTAATTGGATAGGATTAGTGTAATATAAATTGAATATTGTTTAAAGTGCTTTACTCAGCCAGGTGATTTCTGTGTCAAATAATGTGAACTCTATGTATCTAAGTATTTTAATTAATGAGCTATGTATCTATGTCTGAGAATAATTCAATATTATTTGCATTGGTAAGAGAAATCATGGTCAGGCTGCAACATAACCTAACCTTTTTTTTTTTAATCTTATTTTCCTTGTTAAGCCAACATTTGGATTAATTGTGAATTATATTCCCTTAAGTGTTACTGTAAAATGATTGGCTCTGAAGTTTCATCAAAACATTGGATGTATCAAATATTATGACCAATTCTTCAACTGTAATATGTCATAGGTTGGATGCAATATTGTTGGCTCCATGAATCAGTGTGAGAATAATAACATATACCCAGTATTTTTAATGGAAACATATACCCATTTTGTAATCTATTGAGGAATTCTATCAACTTTTCACTCTCAAACCTGTTGGCTGTCATTTTTGAAGATTAAAGGGCATCAAGATTCTTTCATATGTCTTAACTGCTAGAAAATGACTACAAATTAAAGGAGCTCATTTCTATCTATTGAACTTTTTCTTGAGTGCAATTGTGTCTAACATGCCAACTGATTCATGGCAATATTACAACATTTAGGAATTTAATACAAAATCTTGGTTGTTGATCCTTTCTTTTACTCTTCCTCAATAAGTTGTTACTTGCAACCAATCTGAACCCACTGCTAAAACTTCTAAATGCATATATCTTTATACAGTTGAAAAAATAAGTGGATAGAGACGAATTAGAAATAATCCGAACCTATCAAACAATTGTCCGAGGAGTTATCCAATACTTTTGTTTAGCTAACAATCTAAGTGTTTTGACTCACTTAAGTTATCTAGCGGAATATAG
>JAUZJE010000041.1:0-2407 GCA_032886695.1 'Waltheria sp.' little leaf phytoplasma | reverse complement strand
ACCCTTATTTTGTTACAACTTTTAATAATATTAATGATCATCTCGATCGCTATTTAGTTCGGAAATATCTCAGCTTTTCTCGTGAATAAAACTTTTTTTTAACTGCGTTATTTGTTGAAAGTTAAATTTCAATAAAAGTTTTACTCAAGACAAAAACCAAAATAATTTACCTCTTCACTTATTAGTTAACCAAAAAAAGTGAAAAACCTGATAACAAAATGAAAAAAAAGTTAATTTTATTTAATTAATTAAAAAATTAACTGCTAAAATAGTTCTATATTCAGAAAGGTAAAGCCAAGTATGTTAGTTAATCAACAAATTGAATTATTACAAACAGTAATTCTTTATCAACGCCCTGATTTATCAAAAATAATGTTACCTTTAGTCAAAGTTTACCGCAAAACTTTAACAATTACCAAAATTTTAAACCTTTTAAAAATTAAAAGGCATCTTTATTATTATTGGCGAAAAACTCAAAAAGCTCAAACCAAACGTCAACATCATGACCAATTAATTACTAAAAGAGTGGGGTTATTATGTAAAAAGTATCATTATGCTTGTGGTTATCGGAAAATCACTTTTTTATATCGAACTACCTTCGGTCAAATCGTTAATCATAAAATAATTTTAAAAATTATGAAAACGAACCATTGGTTAATGAAATGGCGGCGTCCACATACTAAAAATAAAAGTTTTGTTAAACATGTTGCATTCAAACCCAATTTAATTAAGCAACAGTTTCAAACCGATCAACCATTAACCAAACTTTATACCGATTTAACTTGTTTTACTACCAAAAAAGGTTTATTATGGGTTTCGGTCATTTTAGATGGTTATCATCACCAAATTTGGAGTTTAAAAACCAGTTTAAAACCTAATTTAAAATTGATTAAAACGACTTTTCAAGCGCTTCCGAAATTAACAAAACCTTGTATTATTCATTCTGATCGGGGTGGGGGTTATAATAGTCGCTGGTGGCAACATCACTTACAACAAAAAGGCTTTTTAATCAGTATGTCCCGTCCAGGTTGTCCTAATGATAATGCCCCGATAGAAGCTTGGTTTAGTAATTTAAAAGGGTGGTTTAAAAGTCGTTATGGCGATTGGTATAACTATTCTTTTGGGGAAATAATTCAAAAAATTCAAACTTTTAAACGTTTTTATAATCACAAATGGCCGATAAAAAAACTTAATTATCAAAGTCCTCTTCATTATTTACAAAATTATCAAGGGAAAATATCTTAATATAGATCATTATTTAAGAAACATTAAATAAGCGCTTTCGCGCTATTTAGTTAGATATATAAACACACTAACCTTGGTTAGGCTATTTATTTAAAAAATAAAATAAATTTTAAATCACTGTTATTTAAACCAAATTATTTTTTTTATATCGATAATTAATAATGATAAAAATGATACTCGATAATATCAAATATCGATTATCATTATCATTATCGATATAAAATATAAAATATCACTCTCCAGTTAAGCCCGATTAGACAGGGTGTTTCGCAGAGTCAAATGGTAATAAAATGGTAACTAAGTGGTAACCAAACGGTAACTAAATGGTAATCGAATGGTAACCAAGTGGTAATAGAAAGGTAATTACTTTTTGTTAATTCGGTTTAAATTAGTTAAATAACCAGAACGAATTTTTTTCACCCGATAACCTTGTTTAGCTTTGGTGATAAAAGATGTAATGTATTTTAAATCTTCTTGTTGATAATAAATAATATTTAAACTTTTCCTATAGTTAGTGTTTATAGGGTTATTATATTTATCCCGCTTGTTCGGATCTAGAGGATATAATTGTAAAGTTTTTAAATTATGAATAGCCATTTTTCCTATTAATTCTTTAATCCGATTTTTAGTTTCATTTTGATAATTAATTTGAAATAGCGGATAGTGGTTTTTAAGAGAGTTATTTTTAATTTTTAGAGGGGTTAAATCCGTAAGTAATGATTTACTATTACTAGTAGAAAAATGTTCCTCAATTAAGGTGATTTTATATGCTTTAATTTCGGCTAAGATGCGTGGATCGACAAAAAGTGTTTGGTTTTTCGGATGATAGTTGGCTTCTTGGTAGGTATTTTGTCGTTTCGTATGAGTAATAATAGTGAGGTTAATTAATTCTGCTTTTAAGGTTTGTAAAAAGTGTTTTATTTGGACTAAATCAGTAGGAGTATGGGATTTATTAATCCAACCTCCGATTCTAATTTCTGAATTATGATTCATTTTTTATTTCTCCTTTTTGAAATTAATTAATGACCTTTACTTTATCTTTACCAAAAAAATGAATGGCTAAATCCACTAATGGTCGATGGTCTGTTTTTTGGTAAGGAGCGAGAAAACATTTTTGGTACGCTAAATAACCATATTGGCGTAATAAATCATCGGCATCTTT
>JAUZJE010000040.1:0-2415 GCA_032886695.1 'Waltheria sp.' little leaf phytoplasma | reverse complement strand
GTTGTCATAGGTCGTCTGTCTTTGCTATATTTCTGTTTCTCATAAATGGACGTCATTCCTGATTCACAGAAATTAGCAAAGAGGGGCAGCTGTAGACACCCTATTTTGACCGGGCCTGAAACAAATTTAGAAAATTTTGGTCTTTTAGCTCATAAGAGGACGGTATCCTCGATAACCCTGATTCAGGGACTATGTGACCCATTTTTAGAGTTTAAATAGATAATTTCTGTTTTGATTAGGGATTAAGTGTGATTTACAAATTCAAATTCTCTTTATTATGTTTAAGAATCCATTTCCTTTTTTGTTTCAGTTTTACTATCTTTTATTTTCTGAACAAAGCCAGGTCAAATTCAATTTCTTTTTTTACCTAGTTAATTTCAATATTTAATGCCATTTTCAAACCGTCTCAGTTGCCTTTGTCATTCAAAAATAAGAAATTGCAAATCACATTCAATTCAAATCTGTCTCTTTTGCATTTAAAATAAAAAAATAAAATATAAAAAAATAATGTAATAAAACTTCGGCCCAATTTCATTTGCAGGAATATTTGAAATTAAACACGCTCTAAGCCTGATACAATTACATTTCCTGTCTTTAATGTCATTACTTTGTTTTTTTGAATTAGTCCTTTATTTGCTTATTTTGGGTCTTTAAAAAAAAAGAGGGCAATTTTTACCCTCTCTTCCGGACTCCCAACTAATTTTTCTCCATCCACCGAAAGTAACCAACATCATCATTTCCCTCACTTTTCTCACCCACCAACATCATCATTCCATCTCATCATCATCCTCACACGCTCTCACCAACTCTCTTTTCTCTCTCTCACAGCACTCTTCCTCAGAGACACTCTCCCTCGGCTTGTTCCTGCTCTCTCACGCAGCATACACCAAAACCATTTTGAATCCATCATCACCTCCATCCATCTCCACTCAACACACCAACAAATCAAGCTACAAACAGTCAATAAACACCATTCAACAGAAATCAAAAAACTAAAACAGAGCAAAAATAAATCAAAGCAGAGCAAAAATAAAAAACAGACAGAGAGAGAGATGGCGAAGCCGGTGCAGCCAAGGTAAAGCAGAAACGCAATGGGCGGCAGTGGTGCTCGGACGGCGTTGCAACAGCTAGACAGAACCAGCGGCGACACGAGGCACGGCAAAGCAAGCAGAAGCAACGGCAAGGCGAGCGGGGCCGCGGCGGCTGCAGATTTAGGCAAGCCGGCGGCCGGCGGTCCAAAGACGACTAAGAGCAGAACTGCTTGAGAGACGAGGCCGGCGTGGAGCTGAGCGGCGAAACGGCGGCGCGAGCGAGCGACAATGGCGGAGCTCACGGCGAAGCCAGAAGAGGCCGGAGAGAAGCAGATCGACAGGCAATCCCGGCGACAGCAAGACGTGACGGAGCAGAAGCAGTGGGCGACGGCATGAGCAAGCAAGCAAAGCGACGGCGCCGGTCGGAAGCGAAAGTCGACGTCGGGCAGTGAAGGAGAGGACGAGGTGGCTCGGGCTGGAGCGACGCGACGGACAGCAAGACGCAACGACGGACGGCGGTGTCCGAGCGCGGCGGCGACCAGCGAGCAAGCTAGTCAGTGCGACGGTGACGGAGGCGAGATGACGGCGACGAGTGGAGAAAGCAAAGCAGACGGTGACAAACGGATAGGCGACGGCGGTGGTCGGAGCGCCGTGGCGGCGAAGAGATCGGCGAGGATTTTAGACGCTCTGTTAGATGGGTTTGGATCGCAAGACAGAGGGGAAACGAGTGAGGATGGCGGTGTAGGCCACCGCCACCGGGAAGCTGGTCGTCGGAGCCGGTGGCCGGCGACACTTCGGCGGTAGATTTACGGAAATTGGAAAGGAGTTTGAAGATTTGGCTTGCGGATTTGGAACGAGGGAGGAGAGAGCTTCTAAATGATGTAATCTGTTTAGAGTTTCACTGGAGGATGGCGGCGGCCGGCAGCGGCGACGGCGGCGGAGATCGCCGGCGGTGGCCGGTGTCCGGGCAGAAGAAGAAGAAGGAAGAAGAGAGAGAGGGAGAGAAAAATTCAGCTGAAGAGAGAGAGAGGGAAGAAGAAAATGAAGAAGAACAAAAAAGGGTGTTTGGCGTAGGTTTAAGTGGGAAGGGGTCAAAACGGCGTAGTATTGGGCGAAGCAATTTGGGCCTGTGATCTTGCGTACTTTGACTCATCTAATGGCCAGAGTTAAGTTGACCTTTGACCAACTCCTTTGACCAGATAGTAATTCGATCCAACGGTCCAGATATTCCCCTTATTTTACCAACTTTGATCTAATGCCGATGGTATCTTTTTAGTCTTTCTAAATTGATCCCATCGATGGTTTTATTGTCGATTCCGGGTGTACCCGCTCCCTTGTTAGCCGCAATTTTATTAAATGCTGTTAACGTGTTGTAAAAGTTATT
>JAUZJE010000039.1:0-2439 GCA_032886695.1 'Waltheria sp.' little leaf phytoplasma | reverse complement strand
AAACTCTTCGTAATAAATCATTCGAATAAATAAAAATTATTTATTAGAATTTAATATTTAATAATTTTTTATGATAAAAATAATCATAATAAATAATAAAATATCATCTTCAGTTTTCAAAGAAGTAATAATCAATAAACTAATATGGTGGAGGGAGACGGATTCGAACCGCCGTACCTTTCGGAACAGTTTTACAGACTGCTGCGTTTAGCCACTTCGCTATCCCTCCGTTTAAAATATTATTAATTATATTAATTATATTATAAAAAATTATATTATAAAATATATTTTATATTTTTTACTTAAAAAACTTACTAATTGATTTTAACATAATTTAATGATAAAAATATATTTTTTTATATTTTTTTTATATAATAAAAAAATTTAAAAATAAATTATTTTTTTAATATTTCAAAAATATTATTTTAATTCCTGATATTTATTATACACAAAAAGACTGTTTTTCGGCAAATAATCAGGAATTATATTTTGAACATTATAAATATTGTTTAATATTTTTTTAATTTTTGCATTTTTCTAAATATAATTTGTTTATTAATAAGTGTTTGCAAAATAGTATAAGAATTACCTATAATCCAATATAAAGATAACATAGAATCACGAAAAGAAAAAAACATCATAAACAGAATCATCAAATAACTAAAAAATTTCATCATTTGTTCCGGTTTAATTCTATTAGATTCATCCAAGGTTAATAAAACATTTTTATTTTGTATAATTTCAGAATTTTTCATTATTAATTTATTCAAAATAAACATACTAAAACCTGTTATTACAGTTAACAATATAGAAAAAAATAAATTATCATTATTATTTTCTAATTGTAAATTTATTACACCTAAAAAAGATTTTTGATTATAAATTTTAAAAATACCACCAGGAATACGAAAACGACGTAAAACCCGAAACATAGCCAAAAATAAAAACATCTGACAAAAAGACATTAATAAACTAGAAAACATATTTAAATTATACTTTTTATAAACTCGTATAATCTCTAAATGCATTTTTTTTATTTCCATAGGATTTTTAGATAAAGCATATTTGTTTTGAATTTTAGAAATTTCTGGTTGCGCCAAATTCATATTAAAAGCAAAATTATTAGTTTTAGTATAAATAGGCCATGATAAAGTTCGAATTAAAATAGTAGTCAATACAATTCCTAATCCTAAATTACCTAATATAAAACCATCTACTCCGTGAGAACCTATAGAAGAAAAAAAATTTAATAAAGAAGCTATAAAAATAATTAAAAAATTCCAAATATAACCAAAACCTAAAAAATTACTCCACTCTAATTTTGAAGGCCATTGAATAGGTAAATCTTCTTGATCATTCACAAAAATCTTTAAACCTAACTGTGTAGAAATATTATTTTTTAAAATAAAAGAATTTATTTTTTTAATTTTAGAATCTGAATCTAAATATTTATAACGAATAATATTATTATAATCTTGATTAGATATTTCTTTATTATCCTGCAAATCTTTATAAATTTGAAATTTTAATAAATCTTGTGACGAAATTGAATGAATTACATTTGTTTTAGGTTCAATATTTTTTATAAATAACATTTGAAAATCTTTTTCTTTTGAAAAACGATTTAAAAAATAACTTCTATTAATTCCTGTGATTACTGTAAAAAATTTTTTTAATATAATAATTTTCTGATCTAAAGAGATATTAAAATTATTAAAACTAAAATAATATTCTAATCCTGAACATATTTTATTTATTGTTTCCTGTAATTTTTTTTTTACATAATCATTACCATTTTTACTATCTAATAAATACCATTTTAAATTGCCATTATCTTCGAGTTCGCAAACAAAAATATCTAAAAATTTCTGACATTCATATAAATCAAAATTTTTAAGTAATTTATTGAATAATTTATCGTCTGAAATATCACTATTATTTTCTTTCTTTATAAAAACTTTTAAATCAATAATATTAGGTTCAACATTGATTTTTGTATTACTAAAAAATAACCCTCTAATACTAACAGTTATCAACAAACAAAATAAAAAAATAATTACAAATCTTTTTAAAAAAATAAATTTATCATCACTCATATATAAATAAATATCCTTATCAGGAACTTATAAGACAAGATTTTCTCAATAAAACTGATAATTTTACAGATAAATCGGCAAAGTTCAATTTTTTTGCTGTCGGTTTAATAATAATAATAAAAAAAACATTAGGTTTTAAAACTGAAGAATAATTATAAATGATTGCCCTTATACGACGTTTAATTAAATTTCTCTCATGAGATTTTCCATATCTTTTATCGAGATAGATTAACGCGGTTTAAAAAAAAGAAATGATAATAACTTCTTTCATATTCGCAATTAGCCCCCCACAGAACCGGACAAGCAAGTTTCCAAGCATCCGGCGCCTAATATCTTAGAATCT
>JAUZJE010000038.1:0-2463 GCA_032886695.1 'Waltheria sp.' little leaf phytoplasma | reverse complement strand
AATACTTGAATAAAACCTGCACTTGGGTTTACGACTTTTTAGTCACGTCATGTATATATATATATATTGTAGTATTGTATTTAAGACTTTGCTAAATTTCGTATCAACTATTTCTTGATGGATGTACCAGCTTTTTTTTCTATGAGCAAAAGAAATTGTATCAACGAATTCATTATGATGGACAATGGTATTTTCATTCGTTGTATCAGCTAATTTTGTTTTTTTTCTAATCCTTCTCTCTTTTGAGTGCTTCTCTACCCCTTTCAATGGTGCAGTATTCTGGTAAAGATAATCAAACTTTAGCAAAATTTACACTTCGGGGTTGTATGTTTACCTTTGGTTGTGATTCTTTTGGCTGTAATCAAAACTGATTTTCTGCACCTTTGCAAATTGCATTATTAGTTTTTTTATTAAAAAAAAAAACACTTATAGTTGGTTTACAAGAACATGTATATCATTACAATTCTTTTAATTCAAGGTATAATTTGTGTATCATTACCCCTTAGGTATTGTATATAGCATTAGAATCTTAATTCTCTCCCATGAAAAGAGGAAATCAATTAATGGAATTAGAATTTCGAATGTAGTACTACCATGTCTTTTGGCCTTTTATCATTTTGTTAAAATTCATTGACTTTAGTTGGATTTAACTAAATTACCAATTTAGTAATCTGTTGACAAAAATCTTGTATGTATGTATTTATATGCTAATGTGGAGAGAGCTGTAAGGTAAACTATTATATATGAAACATAGTCTGCCTAAACTTCCTCTTTAATTCAATGGTGTCTTCGGTACACTCTACTAATTCCACTATTATTATTATCATTATTCTTTTACCTTATTGTTTATTTAGAGTTAATATTCAAAGATGTTGTGATTATTAAATTAATGTGGGTTCTGATTTTATTTTCTTCTTGCTAAAACTTGGTTCAAGCTAGCTTATTGATATGGTTGGCTTCTTTTCAATTCATAATTAATTATTTTTTAGCTTGAACCAAATATAATTTTTGTTTTTGACCAATTATTTATAATTGATTTATTTGGTCAATACACACTCTCTCTCTCTTTATATAGCTTTGATATTTGGACAAACGGCGTGCTAGTGCTTACTTGTAGCGGTTTATGTTATTTATTTTTTAAGAAAATAGTTGTAATAAAATTGCAAACCAAGCATTTTAATTAGTTTTCTCTTTTTATTTCTCTATCTCCTCAGATTATGGATTGTGGTTTGCTGCCTCTTTCTTAATACTTGGTTCACTGCCTTTTTAGCTTTGCTTGGTCTGAGAGGCTACAGCCATTTGCTGGATTCCTTGTGCCCAATTCTGCCCCAGTGCTATGTTGTTCAAATATTAGTATATTTCTAATGCAAGGTTTGGTTGTCTAGTGCATTATAATAACTTTCTTTTCAATTTTTTTTTCTTTGCAGTACCATATAGATGGCTCAATGGATTCTAAGTATTATAGCATTTTGATTAAGTTGTGTAAAAAGCTAGTTTATGTTATTGTATGATTATTTGAAATTGATATTAAGACAATTGTAATGCTTATTTGGAGAAAAAAAATGCTTATTTGGAGTGTATGAATGAAAAGTTTTACATTGTTGCAGTATATATTATTTAATAGTGCACGTAAATTTTTTTTTAAATAATATTACAATTTAGTGGCGCTTTCTAAAAGAAATTAAGTGCCACTAAAGGTAGTTCTTTTCGTGGCGCTTTCTTTAAAAAAGCGCCACGAAATCTTCAGTATTTAGTTCATATATGTGGATAAGTGCCACTACATCTCAATCTATTGTGGCGCTTTTTCCGAATAAGCGCCACTAAAAGTATAACTTTTGTGGCACTTTTTTGTAAAAAGCGTCACTAAAAGAATTAGTCATTTGTGGCACTTTTGAAAAAAAACGCCACGATCTATTGCGACGCGGGTATACGCGACACTCGTTGTGACGCTTTACATGTGCGCCACTATACTTATTGTGGCGCTTAAAAGTGCCACTATAAATAAAAAAAAGCGCCACTAAAAGCCTTGTTTGGTGTAGTGACGCTAACTACGAGTACTAGTAATCTATTCCCATCAATACAAATAAAATTAAATTGTATAAACTGTACGTACTATACATAGGCAAAAAAAAAAATGACCATGGCGGCTAGGTATGAAGAAGCCCTGAACATCAAAATGGCATCCATGGCAGTTCTGGTTAATTTTCACGTAAAATTATCCGGATTCGAGAATACATCAATATTGTAATGCGATGTAAATCGCTAAAATGGCTCCTCTAGCCATCTTATAAAGACAATATCTTTTTTTGTCTAGAATAGAATAAGCCGATTTATACTCGATTAACTATTGAGCTTTTAATCCAATAAAGCGGGTTGCGACCAAAGCAAATTAGTCAAGACGACTCCGCCACCGAATAATTCTATGGAGAAGCCTGGAATGGCCTAAGAAGGAAAATTGATGTA
>JAUZJE010000037.1:0-2490 GCA_032886695.1 'Waltheria sp.' little leaf phytoplasma | reverse complement strand
TTATTTAAGTTTACGCACTAACATTATTTTGTATTTAATTTTCCAACTTATATATTTATATATATATATATGATTAGTGTAACAATTATCATCATTATATTTTCCGAACAGTGACATTATATATTAAAGACATTGGGCAAATAGGATTAGAGAAGTGGGAGAACTAACATGAAGATTTGCTCTTAAAATTGTAAGTTGGATTCGACCAATGAGTGAACCCGATTTGCCAACATTCTTCATGAGAGATAGAAGAGGTCTTTTGCATATTTGACACATGTCATGAGCCCATCAATCATATAGGTCTATAAATAGGATGTTTCTCCCCACTTTTCAACTTGGGTTCACTTTGTAATGAAATGAAGTTATATGAAAGTTAAATTCCTATAGTAAAACTGAGGTGCTTATGCTTTTTCTCTTCCTTCTCTCCTCTTCATCTCCATCTTCTTAGTCTTTTCATCTTCTAATACCTTGATATGCATATGGGTTTGAGCAATTCTCTACACCGATTTAAATTCTTGATTATATTCTAGCCCGAATTGTTGAGTATGAGCTGAGAGAAAGCTTAATATTTCTTCTATGAGGCTTCAGCCCTCAAATGTCTGAGGTCGTTGCCAATGTTTAATACACATTCTCGCATGCAACTATTAACATCTTTTATGCAATAGATGTTAAAAACTTCGTATGGCGCCATTAAAATGAAGAGAGAAAAGGCTTTGAAATGAAAAAGAAAGAGACTTGAAAAACTTAGACATTCTTTCGTTTTGAAGAAGGAAATCTAATTCAGCTTAGTTTGGCGTAAAACGAAATAATAATAGTAGGTAAATAAAATTGAAAACTCGCCTTGAACCCAATAACTAAGGTCAGTTGATAGGGTGCTCTCCTCCCTCAACCAAAGGTCAAGAGTTCAATTTTTGGCACGGTATGAAAATGTATTAAAATCGGCCAGGTCTACCCTATACGCCTACCGTACCTGACGGGAATAGTCACTGGACGCCTGGGTCAAAGACAAAAAAAATAAAAAAAAGTAAGAGTACTTTTGGAATGTATTATTATTGGATTCATTTGGTTTTGGTTAGTATTGATTTTGATATTTTTTAGATAGTAGTAATGATTTTGATTATATGAATAAAAATTAAAAATAGTCGGTTTTAATTATTAATTAAATTAGAAAAATTAGAAAAACTTAATTTCAATGTGAGGAATTTATGATACTTGGACCACCAACATAAATGAAAGGGAAAAAATCCTTTGTCTCACAATTGTGTCTCACTTAGTGTACCACTATAAGAGGGTATAAGGGTATTTTACAGGATGCAATTTTGGTGGGGTAGGATATATTTTTGAATAAAAAAGGACACATATCACTCTTACATTGTGTCACACAAAAGTGGGGACAGAGGATCCTTAGCCTAAATTAAACCTTCGATATTTTAACTTAAGATTTTTAAGTCAACAAACATCAGTTGACCAAACACCAAACTGACAACTGTGCAGGCGCCGTCGTCCGTTTCCTCTCAACAAATTCCTCCTCCGCCACTCACCTTCCAAATCCAAATTGTAAATCCGCAAAGATATTCCGTATCGCCCCAATGAATGGCCATGGCCCCCAAATCGTTTAAGAAGAAGCCTAACGGCAAGCGATCTAGCTCCAAGTCCGCCGTCCCGATGGCCTCTCCCAAGCACATTTATCTCAGAAAAGTCTTCATTTTAGCAACGATCATCTTGCTTGTTTCTGTTATTGTTGTTTTAGGAGTTTCGTCAAACAGTTGGAAGAAGCCATCGTCCGTTAATCACTACGTTCAGTTTTACGGCTATCAAGTAGTCAATGAATTCCCTCATGATCCCAGTGCCTTCACTCAGGTAAATCCCTAACAGAGGAATCGGATTCCATTCTTTTGCTCATACCCCTATTTTTTTTTTCAATTGAAATATTTTATTTTTTTGTTTGATTTTAGGGCCTTGTTTATGCCGGAAATGATACCTTGTTTGAGTCGACGGGTCTTTACCGGCAAGTGAGTAGTTTTTTTGCTTCAACTTTTTATATACATGTTTTCGTGGAGCTATCGATTTACATACAGTTCCTTACATTGCCTAACCAACCTTCTAATTGTCTCAGTCATCGGTTCGGAAAGTAGCTCTTCGGACTGGAAAGGTAAACAACAGATCCTTGTATTTCTACTTTCATACAAGCTTGTTGTTAGTTGATTGTTTATCTATTTCAATAATGAAATCAACAAAAATCACTACTTTGGATGTAAACTGAAAGCTAGCTAGAAGGGTTTCAATATGCTACCAATGATTAAAGAAATTAAAGTAGCAGATTGATGGAATCCATATGAGAACTCAGTTAATAATAAGTCATTATGGGCATACCGACCATCAAAGATAGACTGATGCAAAAATGCCTGGAACAACTCTTAACTCCTTATTTCGAAAATATCTTCTCAGAATGGAGTTTGGGATTTAGAACCAAAAAATCTTGTCATGACG
>JAUZJE010000036.1:0-2496 GCA_032886695.1 'Waltheria sp.' little leaf phytoplasma | reverse complement strand
GAAGCATCCATTTTCTTCTCTTTTCTGTTGGTAGAGAACTTGTTGCTTGGATGCACAAATACAAGGTTAGATGTTCACCCCATTCCTACTAGGCAGGTTTTTATATAAGATGAAGGGAGACAAAGGGTATCCTATCATTTAACTGTTCAGTTGGCCTTGATGTGGCATTGCCTGCATCTAGTCAACTCCTGTTTCATCATTGAAGCATTATTTTGTAGAGAAAATTAGAAAATTTAAGATATACATGTTCTATGCATCAATATGGTAACCTCTGCCCCAGACATTGAGTTGTACTAGCAACACTAGTATATTGCAAGTTTGTACATTGCATCTTCAAAAAAATGGCCCTTCTTTTTTTTTTTTTTTTTTCAAATTCCTTGTCAAAAGCTTTTAAAGCAATTAACCTAGCCACTGTAATTAGCTCTGGAGGGCAAGCTGCAGGAAGGAACATGGAAATCAGCTTGAGTAGTATAAGGTGTCCAATGGAGTAAGCTTGGTGTTATAGGAGTGTAAACTTGCAAGTTCCAAGTGTTAAAGCCAAACTCTGTTGCACCAAAAATGTTAATTAAGAATCACATTACTTGAGAACTTGCAGTTTTACAATTTGTTGCGGTCTGATGAATTAACAGTTCCTGAAATTTCTGATCATGGTTGGATTTTAGAAAGAGCAACAGCCATTAAAGGAATAAAATATTGAACTGCACGAGTGGCATGCTACCAGGGTTCCCAGACATTATCTAATCATGAAGATTGCACAGATCTTCATGCAATGGACATTAATGGTGTGCCATAACACATGGAAACATTACAGCTTGTTCTTCATTTAAAACAAATGCAGTCCGTGTGCATGATAATCATAAATTACAAACATGTGATGAGTGTGCACCTGGTTATGGTTTTCGGATCGTTTGTATTGTGTTTGTAATTTGAATTTGAAAAGAGAATTTCATTTTCTATGTAAGTATAAATTATATGATAAAACATTCACAGATTTTACTTTTGATGGTAATTTTTAAATACATTGATGTGTAAGAATGCTTAATTTATGGTAAAATTAAAATTTTCACATTTTGTTTTTTCATTTTATACCTTTTCAAATGAACAGGTATACTGGATCTTAACTAATTTAAAATGTGTATTTTATACTCAAATTTACTCAATGAACTAAACTAAAACCCTGCCAACAGTTTAAAGGGCCACATCAGTCAATGAGATTAATACAAACTATATAGAAAATGTAAATTCATGGAAAGAGAAACTGCAATTGGAGAGAAAGCATCCAATATATTGAAATTGATTTTGTACATAGTATGCACAATATAAGGACCAAAACTGTATGATACAAAATTGGGGTTGGATTCTAGTGGTTTAGAATGTTGAGAAGGGAAACTCTAATTTTTAGCAATCTTCTAAAGACACACTCCAATTCCTCTTCTGTTTCCTTGACGGTAGATTGAAATGCCTCTAGACCCTTCAATACTTTTTGCACTTGAACCAGTTTGATGTCTTTGCCTGACTTCAAGAGCATCAACTCAGCCTCCATTTTCTCGGCTTCGGTTGCTTCCACTTCCTCACATGATGAACGTTTTGAGTGCAGTAATTTTGAGACAATAGAGCGGCCACTTGACTTCGGAATAGAAACAGAAGATAAGAGGGAATCAAACACTCCAAGACTGATGTCCTCAACTTCTCTTAGCATGCTAACCATTTCAGAATCTTTGTCCAAGACAGTGGATTTACACTTCCTTTCCATTCCCTTGAGATGTTTGAAACACTGACTGATCATTTTATTCAACTCTTTTCTAGTGACCAGGAAAGCTCTGACTTCAGTTGCCAAGCCAGATTCTCCCCCACATCTTCTCCTGAGGGATGATTCAAGCACCTGAACACTCTCTCCCATCCGACATAAGACATCTCTAGCCGTGCCACATACATCCAACAGTCTGAGAGAGCCATCCAACACTTCCTCTAGCTGTTGGGGGCAAAGAGCTTGCTGGCTAAGCGGCAAATGAATCAAATCATCAACACGCTCATATAATTCTTTTAGACCTCCCAATTTGCAGCTTATGGATGAGGATGTTTCTTTTGATGCTCTCAATCTTGACAATTGCTCCTCAACACTTGCAACTACTGGATGAGTATTGGAGGGCAAACTGATTTTCCGAACATGACAAGTTGAGGCAGCCATTTTTTTTTCTTTTTCCCTTTTGCGATGAGCTTGAGAAATTTCTGGATACAACTCAATTTGAGCTTATTATATATACATAGGCGAAAAAGAGATGACTAACCTACCAAGCTTGCATTAGCTGTCATGTCGTGAGTTTCCAGACAGCTTTGGAACTTCGTCGATTGTACGATTTATTAATTGCTGACGGATTTTATATCTAAAACTGACAAAAACTCAACTATTACCAACAGCCCCCGTCCAAACGGTGCGAGCAAGTTTCCCAGCACACCGCTTTCCCTAATTTATCCCTGTTCCGGGTTTAACTTTGT
>JAUZJE010000035.1:0-2537 GCA_032886695.1 'Waltheria sp.' little leaf phytoplasma | reverse complement strand
TGTATCAATGATCTCCTTTCTTAGGTTTTGAAAGAAAATAATAGGGTTATTTTAAAATTAAAGGTTTAACTTTTTCTTTAATTGTTTGAGAAAGTTTAAAAGTAACCACGGTTCGGGCAGGGATTTTTAGTTTTTTACCTGTTTGGGGGTTTCTACCGATATGGGCTTTTCGTGATTTTAAGATGAATTTTCCAATGGTAGGTGATAAAATTACTTTTCCATGAGATGTGATTGCTGCGATTAAAACCTTTTCGAAGGCGTGGTAAAATGATTCTGCAGCGGTAATGGTAGTTTTGTTGGCTACAGCGATTTTTTGGATTAATTCTTTTTTGGTCATTTGATGTCTCCTTTTTGTTGATGGTTTTTTTAATTTACTGCGGTCTCGGAAATAAGTCCCTCGATAAATTTCAGTCATGGCATCACTCATTTTTTTGGTTTCTCCTTTAATTTTGATAATTGGTGGGGTTTAGCATAAAATTGATACAAATCCGCATCTGAAATAATGTTACAACTCCAATCGGCGTCTAAAAAATTAATTTTCCAAGGGTCTTCGTGGTGGGTTTTGTCCACCAATTGACTAGCCGTATAAGCACCATAGTGGTTGACTATTTTGTCAATTAATTGTTTGTGGGCAGGTCGCAACTTACGCGCTTGTCCTTCAGCAATTGCTTGGGTAAGGATTGGGTAGTTGCGCTGATGTTGTAATTTTAAATATAAATTAGGAAAAACAGGACCATATGCCCATGCTTCTAAAATATTTTGGAAGAGAGGTAAACCGTTATTTTCAATTAAATGTTGGACGTAAACATAAAAAATGATTTTTTGTAATTTCATTGGGGTAAGTTCATATTTTTGATGAAAATTATCGATAATATAATTGGTAACATCAAAAATGTTAATGGGATTTTTCATGGTTTGTTGCTCCTTTAATTTGCTGATTGATTTTAGTTTCTTACCAATAAGTTATGGTTTTAAAAAGGTAAATTATCTTGGGGTTTATAGTCAGAAGGTTTATTATCCAAAAAGATGACATTTTGCAGAATAACTTTCGTGTTAGTTTTAGTTTGGCCTTCAGAATTGGTGTATTTTTGAATGGATAAACTCCCTTCGATATACACTTTAGAACCTTTATGTAAATATTGACTCATATTTTCGGCGAGTTTCCGAAAAGCGACACACGGAATAAATTGCACTTTATCTTTAGTGTTAATCGCTAAGTTAAAATCAATTTTAGGGATGGGTTCATGATTGGAATTAAGATATTGTTTTTCTAAATCATGGCTCAAACGGCCGATTAATTGGATTTTATTTAACATTTTTTTCCTCTTTTTGATATAATTTTTTTAATTTTTGTATGGCTTGTGCTTTCATATCTTCGACTTGTTTTAAAGATAAGTTTAGTTGTTCAGCAATTTCTATGTTGGTATAACAACTTTGGTAATCTTCGTTAATATTTCCCAAAGGAACCCCAAAACTAAAATGGATAATTTGAAATTCCTTTGTACTTAATATCGTTTTCATTTTTTTTAAAAAAAGTTCATGATAAACTTGGATTAACCATAATTGATGGGGATTTAAAGAAGGTGGCACCAAAGGATAATCATAATTATCTATCAAACTCATTAAAGTAATCGCTTTAGTCATTTTCCGAATTGCTTCGGAAATCGCTTTTTTAATATGTGGTTTCGCATAAGCTAAAAAATCATAACCTAAATCTTGGTAATGTTCGAGGGCTTTGTTTAAACCTAAAATCCCTTCTTGTTCTAAATCTGCTCGAGTTAAACAACGCGGATAATATTTAAATTGATAAACTATTTTTTTGACTAAAGGTAAATGTAATATTATTAATTTTTCCCGTAACTGAAAATTACTTTTATCTTTTAAAAAAAGTAAAAATAATGTTTTTCGATTCATGAGTTCCCTTTCTAAAAATATTTTTAGAAAAGCTGAAAACTTTTTATTCTTTTTAAAAAATAAAAAGACCAACTGATATAGTTGATCTTAATGATTATTAATCAATTATTTAATTGTAATACTTTTGGGGTGCAGTGCAGCTTCCCCATTTAAGATTAATTTTAGTCCTCCCGCATAACGGGTTAAATAATCCCCATAACCTGCGCGGACTTTTTGAAAATAGGCAATAGGTTGCTGTTCGATCAGATCCCCTTGGTATTCTTTTTGTTGTTGTTTTCGTTTCTTACTTAAGTGCGGGGCGAGATCTAAATAAATAGTTAAATCAGGTTCGAGCAAAATTTTTTCCTGGGTGAGGGTAAAAATGGTTTTTAACCGAGCATATTGAGGATCTTGGGGAAAAAAAGGATATAATTGGTAGGCGTAAGTGGAAGCTGCCCACCGATCTAAAATTACTAATGCGTTTTGGGCTAAAGCAGGATTAATTAATTCGGTTTGGGTTTGGATCATATTGGCCAGACTCAAATAAAAACGGGTGAAACGATGGACTTGGGGTTCATGGAGAAACAAATGACGGATAGAAGCCCCAATCGTGCTACTCCCTAATCCTTGGTAAATCTGATGTT
>JAUZJE010000034.1:0-2703 GCA_032886695.1 'Waltheria sp.' little leaf phytoplasma | reverse complement strand
TAACAAACCCCTTTCCCCACACGCCGCTCTTCCGTTATAATGTTTTGGGTTGGGTTTTTATTTATTTATTTTTTTTTTGGGTTTTTTTTTTTTTTTTTTTTTTAAATTTATTTTTGGTGTAGGGGGTGGCAAGGTGAAGAATGAAGAAGCAAAAGGAAATAGGAGAGTATTGAGTGATATTGGTAATCTTGAACCCATTATTACTCGCCCAATTACAAGGTTCTTACTTCCTCTCTCTCTCTCTCTTTTATCTATTCCTTTTTCTCCCTTACTCTTCATCTCATTGCTTCTTACTTGTGTTTATATATGTTGTCCTGACTCTCAGGGGCTTACGTGCAAAACTGCTGGCAAATGCACAAGTAGCCGCCGCGGTTGACAACAAGGTAGCTTTTTCCCTTATGTTATGTCACTATCTTGTCGATAATCGATAATGTTTATGGTTATCTAGAGCAATTGCCAACTCGAATTGCATTGAATGTTGTGTGTACTGTTATTACCCTTGCACTTGCAGAACTTAGTTGCTGGGAAGTTACCTGTTAATAGAAGAGGTGGCGGTGGCAATGCGAAGAAGGTAGCCCACCCTAGCAAGAAGTTGTCTGAGAAACCGAACCCCCCTGATGATGTCGTTGATATCAGCTCGGATGATGGCGAAGAAATGGTGGAGAGAAAAGGTGGAAAGAAGCAGACATCTGATGAGCTAAAACCTGTCGATGATGAGAGCGTCATCGTCTTAAGTTCCAATGATCAGGAGAGTGGTAATCCTGTTAGCGAAAGGAGGTCAAGCGAAAGGCCCTTAAGGAGGAATGTTAAGACACTCACCTCGATTCTTACTGCCCGAAGCAAGGTCATTCTGATGTTCCTTTTTTCCAATTGTTGTTCGACATTGCCCCTTTTTTTATTGGATTGATTGAGAGCTATTAATCTGTGTTTGGCCTTGTGCTTCTCAGGCTGCTTGTGGTGTGGTGGAAAATGAGTTAAAGGATCAGGTTGCCGATATCGATGCAGCTGACATTAACAATGAATTAGCAGTTGTTGAATATGTTGATGACCTCTACAAGTTCTACAAGTCCTCAGAGGTATGTTTTGTTTTAATCCTTTATTTATTTTTCCTCTATCTTCTCCACTTAGCTCCAATTTCATTTTATTCATTATTGGAAAATTTGGGTGCAGAATGATATTCGAGTCAATGATTACATCTCTTCACAGCCATTCATAAACGTATCCATGAGAAAAACTGTAGTGGACTGGCTGATAGAAGCTCACAACGCATTTCAACTAATGCCTGAAACCCTCTTTCTGACCATTAATGTGCTTGATCGATGTCTTTCGATGAAGATTATACAACGGGGGTATGAACTTCAGTTGGTTGGTCTAGGCTGCATGCTCATTGCTTGCAAATACGAAGAAGTTTGGCCACCACAGGTAGCACTCTTCTCTCTTGTTCAAGTAGTGTCAAGAATAACTTCAAATGATATTTCAATCTCATTATTTATAAAAAATCTCACAGGTCAGCGACTTGGTATCCATATCACGCAATGCTTATGTTGAGGAACAGATACTCGCGGTGGAGAAATCAATCTTGGAGAAGCTAGAGTGGTATTTAACAGTTCCTACTCCGTATGTGTTCCTTGTTCGATATATCAAGGCTTCTGCTTCAGCTGATATGGAGGTAGTACATTGATTTTGTGTTAGGACTTACTTGAAGCACTTTTGTTTCTTCCTATATGTAATACTATCGTGTATACTTGGTTCTTTTTGGTCTCATTTAGATGGAGAACATGGTGTTTTTCTTGGCTGAACTTGGTCTCGTGCACTACGACACGATTGTTCTGCATCCCCCATCCATGATTGCTGCTGCAGCTGTTTACGCAGCACGTTGTACTCTTCATAGGAGCCCATTCTGGAGTTCAACTTTGAAGCACCATACTGGCTACTCTGAGGAAGAACTAATGTATGCTCTTTCTGATTGATTGAACAGATATGCTATCATATAGACATTAATTTAATTGGGTTTGCTGTGATGCATTGCAGGAAATGTGCAAAGCTCCTGGTTGCTTTTCATCTGGACATTGCAAAAGGGGAGCTTAATGGGATTTGGTCAAAATATTGCAATCCATGTAGAGATTGTGTAGCTCTCTTACCTCCGGCCAAAATCCTACTGGACTCACCCGATGATATGAAGAGTTGTGCTTAACTAGATAGATTGATAGTTTACTATTCTTGACAAATTGTTAAATCAAGATTATTGAATGCAAAACTTTTGCTCTGGCTTTCTCTTCTCAGGTTAGGATATTTTAAGTTGTGCAAAATCAAGAGTTTTGGAGGTTGTGCTGTAGTAAACATTTTGTTATGACTTTTGCAGCCAAAACTCTGATAATACCTAGATCAATTGTTTTAACTCAATACTTGAATTCAACATTCAAGAGTTTTGCACCCAAGTAAGCTAATTAAAGAGTCAGTGCTAATTCTTTATCAGGGAACTAACATAAGGAAATGAAAACCCAAGGGAAAGTTACTCAACATCAGGAAACTGACTAATTTGCTTACTGCTCATCAAATAAATAACTAATCAGAGTTACAATAAACAATAGTGTTGGTACTATTATCTAATTCTAACCACTTCATTTAACTGCTTAGGGACTTTCACCTTTTCCTTGACTTCTGGTCTGGCGTCGACTTATTGACTAGATATTTCGTCTCATC
>JAUZJE010000033.1:0-2851 GCA_032886695.1 'Waltheria sp.' little leaf phytoplasma | reverse complement strand
TGCTGTTATCAACTCTTCTTTCGAACTAGTTGATCAAGCCCACCTTGCGGTGTTTACGTGACCTCTAGAGAGATTATCACTCTAGGCTATGCGTTAAATAGCAGAATTATGAGCATCTTTTGCGCCCGTTAATACTTAAAGCAAATTTAAAATTCAAAGTTTCATTACAATAAATATAATATATTTTAAAAAAATAATTAGCTACACTTTTGTTTTCGTGTTGAAAAATTAAATTAATTTCTTTATTTTTACTTAAAATAAATTTTTTTTTCATCATAATGATTTTTTAAATTTGATTGATTAAAATATTATAAAAAATAAAAATTTTAATTTTATTCATAATACTAAACTGTTAATTGATAACGTCCTTTAGATCTTCTATTAGATAAAAGACGGCGACCACTAGAATTAGACATTCGTTTCAAAAAACCATGTGTTCTTTTTCGTTTAATTTTACTAGGTTGATAAGTTCTTTTCATTTTTCTTAATATCTTTTCCTTTGGAATATTTTAAATTTTATTAACAACTAAAATAAAACAATAGAAACTATTAATCTTAATTACACCAAAAAAAATTAAAAATACGGATAGATTATTGGCGTTTTTGTTGATAACTATTAACTATTACCAACAGCCCCCGTCCAAACGGTGCGAGCAAATTTCCCAGCAAACTGCTTTCCCTAATTTATTCCTGTTCCGGGTTTAACTTTTTGTGGCCACTGGTTAAATGTTTATTCTTTATTCTTAACCTTTAGCTTTTTTCTGATACTATTGATTAGTCCGTTTACAATCGTTTTTATTACCATCATTTTTTTATCTATCACGTTTATCCAGTTAGGGTTCGAACATAGTCAATTTCCAAGGATTGATTTTCTAACAAGAAAACTTCAAATTTTTTTGTTGTTAACTTGTCAGTTAATCTCATTTGTCCTTGGAAGATATCAGGATCAATGATTATTTTGGCTCAATAATTTCTCATCCTTTTTTTATCCCATAGTAAACTCTCTCATAACTCAACTTTCATCTGTTTGGTTGATAAATTATTCCAAGTTTTCTTTTCTGATAAACTATTCAATACCGTAGTTATATATTAGTAGACTCTAGACTTAGGTAAAGAAACTTACGAAAAGATTAGTTATATTACATCTATTGATCTTCTTAGACCATTTCAGGCTTCTTCATAAAAGTTGTTAGGTAGTGGGATCATCTAGATTAATTTACTTTCGTCTCGATCCGTTTTTATGATCTACTATAATCTGAAATTCTTTTGTTTTACGGACTGATCATTCAGGGTTTATAGACCCTGGTTATTGGTTAAATAGCACAAAATTTAGGCATTCTTTGACGCTCTGGTTGAAATTAAGAATATTTTTAGTTTAATCCATTATTAATAAAATTTAACTAAATAAAATTTCTTGAACCTGTTTTTGATCTAATTTTTGTATTAATAGAATTAATAAATTAATAGTGTTAATTATATCTTGCTGATGAACAATAGACGCGTGCGAGTGTATATAACGAGTGGGTACCGAAATTACTAAAGCTGCAGCACCTATATGACGCGTATGCATGGCAGCAGCATCTGTAGTTCCGCCTTCTGGAGCAGCTTCTTGAAAAGGAATATTATTGTTTCGAGCCACTTTTAATACAAATTCTCTTAAAGCTGTATGAGCCACTAATCCGTGATCATAACAAGATATTTGTGGCCCTTTTCCTAAATAACTAATTGATGAATTTTGATTACCAGGAACATCATTAGCAACACATACATCTACCGCTATAGCAATATCAGGTTTGACCTTATTAGCACTAGTAATAGCACCTCTTAAACCAACTTCTTCTTGAACTGTAAAAGCACCTATAAATTGATTAGGATTATTTTGTAATTTTTGTAATACTTCAGTAACAATTAACACTCCCACACGATTATCTATCGCTTTAGCCAATATAAAATTTTCATCCCCTAAAGTCCGAAATTCTAAATAAGGAGTAATCATGTTTCCGATAGTAACTCCTAATTGTTGAGCTGCTTCTTTAGTGGAAACACCTATATCTAAAAACAAATTTTTTATATTGGGAGCTTGATTACGTTCGTTCGCATTCAAAGAATGAGGAGGTTTAGCGCCAGTAATACCCCAAATAATACCTTTATTAGTATGAATCTGCCAAAGCTGAGCTAACATAACTGTCGGTAACCAACCACCTATAGTTTGAAATTTAACAAAACCATTATCTGTAATTTCGGTTACCATTAAACCAATTTCGTCCATATGACCAGCCAACATAATTTTTGGACCATTTTGTCCTTTATAAGCTATTAAAATACGGATAGATTAATTGCGTTTTATACAACGATTTGTATTTGTTGTTTTATTTACAATCAGCCCCCGTCCAAACCGGACAAGCAAGTTTCCCAGCATCCGGCTTTCCATAATTTACTCTCTTTCGAGAACTAATTTCTCCTCACGGTTGATTAGTTATTTGTTCTTATCGTTCTTTGTTTCTAATATCCTGTATTTGTTGATTTGTTACCTTTCGATGACAATTCCTACACAGTACTTTAGTTCTTTTATTCATGATACTTTGGCGATTCGCCTTGCGGATTGTGCCAATATGATGAATTTGAAGTTGTGATGTTTTATCGCAATTCTCACAACGTTCCGCTTTTAGACGGTCAGTTAGATGGGTACGACCTTGGAACATATACTTGTTAATGTTAATATCAGGGTTTCCCTTATAATTACGCATTTTCTTAATTTTGTTCCAAGAGAAAACCTCCCATGGTTCATATTGGGTTTTTCCTTTATTAAGATAAGAAATACCCCAGGTTGAACCAATTTTACATTTCTTTC
>JAUZJE010000032.1:0-3074 GCA_032886695.1 'Waltheria sp.' little leaf phytoplasma | reverse complement strand
CTCTTTTCGATATATTTTTTTTAATTTTTGCACGGCTAGTGCTTTCATGTTTTCGACTTGTTTTAAAGATAAGTTTAGTTGTTCAGCAATTTCTGTATTGGTATAACAATTTTGGTAATCTTCGTTACTTAAAGGAAACCCAAAACTCAAACAAATAATCTGAAATTCTCGCTGACTTAAATGTTTTTTTAATTTTTTGAGCCATAATTCCTGTTTCACTTGTTGGAACCATAATTGATGGGGATTTAAAGAAGGTGGCACCAAAGGATGATCATAATTATCTATCAAACTCATTAAAGTAATCGCTTTAGTCATTTTCCGAATTACTTCGGAAATCGCTTTTTTAATATGTGGTTTCGCATAAGCTAAAAAATCATAACCTAAATCTTGGTAACGATTGAGAGCTTTGTTTAACCCACTGATTCCTTCTTGTTCTAAATCTGCTCGGGTTAAACAACGTGGATAATATTTAAATTAATAAACTATTTTTTGACTACAGGTAAATGTAATATTATTAATTTTTTACGTAACTTAAAATTACTTTTATCTTTTAAAAAAAGTAAAAATAATGTTTTTCGATTCATGAGTTCCCTTTCTAAAAATATTTTTAGAAAAGCTGAAAACTTTTTATTCTTTTTAAAAAATAAAAAGACCAACTGATAAGTTGATCTTAATGATTATTAATCAATTATTTAATTGTAATACTTTTGGGGTGCAGTGCTCAGCGCGTATTATGCCCAAATATGATGTCTAGCTTGTGCTATATTTATATTTATTTCATAGAAAAACAGAAGAAATTATATAACATAAAATTAAGTTGGCAATTATGATCTTTAGGTTTGCTAGAAAGAAAAATAAAATTAATTAATACCAACCATAAATTTAAAGAATATTAAACCTAAATATATGAAATAACAAAAATAAAAATGTCAATAATTACAACTAAAAAAGAATAATGAGGAAAAAACTAAAGAAGAAATCATTTAAAAACTTTAATATCAATGTGGTGCAATTTTGATAATTTATTCGAAAATTATTAAAAACAGGCTTCATATTAAAATTAAAAATTCTAAAATTCAAGATAAAGTTTAAGCAACAAGATTAAAAGTAGAAATTGTAAAATTAAAAAAAATATAAATAGTTAAAGAAAAATTGGTAAAATTAAAATTGATATTGCTAATTTAGCAATTGAACAATTGATTATATTATCTCAACTTATGAATAGATAAAAAATAAAAGGGAGTTGTGAATTTATGATTAAATTATCAAAATTAACAAAAACAATTTATTATTATTTATTCTTTTTTGTAGGATTATTTTTTATTCTTAATGTTTATCGTCAAAATGTCTTGGCTTTACCCGGAATCAATCTAAATATAAGAAAAAATCAACTTGAAGAAGAAAAAAATATATTATTACAACAATTAACAGACACATATAATAATACCAATTTAAATTCCGAAACACGTTTGAATATGATGTGTCAAATTTCTGCAAGAATAGATATTGTCCAAAATGAACTTCAAAATATAAATCAACAAATTATAAATAGTAATCAATACCGTCGACAACGACGAAATACTAATCATAACAATTCACGAAGTAATTAAATAATTAATTTTTAATTAAAATATAAGATTCTTTTTTAGAGTTTTTTACTTTACGATTAAGTAAACTTCACTTAATCATTATTTCGTTACAATTGAATATGTTAATCATGACCAAAATACACATCTTTTATCTCTTTAAAAATTATTATCTTTTCTTATGAAATAAAATTTATTTTCATTGTACGAAGTTATTAAATAAAATTTCTCAGTTATCATAAAGGAGTAATAATTTAAATGATATCAATAAAAAATAAATTATCTTTTTTACCATTGTTTCTCATTAGTTTTTTAATAATATTTTTCATGATAAAGATTAATCCAATCATAGCGATGGAAAACAAAAACCAAAGTAAAACCATAACCAACTATGAACCTAGCGACCAAGAAGTCAATGATTGTTTTCAATTATTAAATAAATCAAAACAAAATATCGCAGCCATCAAACGAACAATTCCTCATTTGAAAAATGCTTCTATCAAAGAAATCGAAAAATGGGCATGTTCTTCCCATGAACAACAACCACAAAAAAAAGATTAAAAACAATTGATTTAAATAAAAATCCATCAGAAAATTAATATTTAGTTAACTAAAAGACCCTCTGGGGTTTTTTCTTTAAAACCCCCCTCATTAAACAATATAAATACTCTGAACTTCAGAGTCTTTTGTTATTTCATAGCCAAACAGAATATAATCAAGCTACAGGACATCAAATTAAAACCACTAGAAACCACTAATTACCGCGATGATGGCTAAACCATTTGGCGTATCAGGGAATATGATAAGACGACAGAGAATTTAATTAAAGAAACGATTTATCAAACTCAATATGGATAGGATTGTCTGCGTTTCGAGATTTTTATTACTCTCTATTACAGACAGCCCCCATCCAAACCGGACAAGCCAGTTTCCCAGCATACGGCTTTCCCATTTATAATCTCTTTCGAGGACCTTTTATGTATTGCTATATAATTGGCTGTTATTCAGAGGTTTTATTTATTCTTATTTATTCTTTTAAAATTGTTTCGTTGTTGATTGGTTTTGAATTGATGACATTTTTTACAAAGTGCCATCGTTTCTTTATTCAAAATACTCTGCCAGTTACGGTTTCGTACTGTCTTTGTATGATGGATCTCCAACCTACAGTTTTTGGTTTGGCACAACTCACATTGTTCCGCTTTCAAGCGATCGGTGAGATGAGTTCTTCCCAGATAAATATGGGGATTGGGGATTATCTCAGGGTTTATTCCTTTATAATTTCTCATTCCTTTTATTTTCTCCCAGTTATCCTCTGGCCAAATTTCATATTTGGGTTTCTTCTTTAGGGTGTATTTTATACTCCAAGTTTTTCCTGTTTTCAATTTCTTCCGAACTCTAGCGAGCGAGGTTTTCTCTTTACCCGCTAGGGTCTTTAAACATGAGTACTCGGCAATATATGTTAGTTTCATTAGTTGGCTTAGATTTTCT
>JAUZJE010000031.1:0-3192 GCA_032886695.1 'Waltheria sp.' little leaf phytoplasma | reverse complement strand
AGTAATATATATTCGAATTTTGAATTTAAAGTATGTTGTAGTGAAAATGATATATAATGTAGTTAGAATCCATAGTAGTATACGTACATGATGTATATAGACACAGCGGTAGTCTAGATACATCATGGACCTTACTCTAAAAATAATAGAGATATAATGATCAAACTTAAACTATAACTAAAATAAGACTAAGTTATTAGAAAATTAGAATAAAGAATTTATGCATATTTACTCTAACTAATTAAGTTTAATTAGTGTGAACTAAATAATAATTTATACAGTAATGAAGTATTTAAGTAGAATAGTCTTGACTATTAAGAACTCTACGGTTCCATCAAATTTTATAAATCACTTAGGCTGTGTTTGGTAGCACTGGTGCAGTGCGCTTGGCACCGGTGCGTTTGGTTAGATTTTTGGATCTATACTCAGTTTTACTATAACAACCATTGGAGTACCTTTTTGAAATTATACTCATTTAACTATTTCGAAACTCACTGGAGTGAAACGAACCGGCGATACCAATCGGAGCCTAAATCAACAAGAAAAATTATGACTCTGGTTAGAAATTTATAATCTAACTCAATTAAAGATAAAAAGATATAAAAAATTACAATTAGATACATTCAATAATTTTGACTTTTATTTTTCCATTTAAGGACAATATGAACTAAAAGTTACATTTGCATATATGATAACATGAATAGAATGAATTAAATCGATTACATCAAATAGTTTAATTTTAATTAATATTCGCATTTTTTTTGTTTTTTGCAATTTTCCTTATTCTATTATCAATTTCCAAATTTACTTCATCTATTAATTTAATATTTTATAGTTACGTTCTACTTCATACATGAAAAATTAATGGGACGTGAAATTAAAAACACTACATTCCATCCAAAATCAGATACAATCATAATGGAATCTCCTATCTCCTATGTAGTGTACTGTGGATCATGTTGATATAAGGGATTTAGGCCCACAAACGGCAGGGCCTTCAATTTTCAGAAAATCTGTCTGCCTAAGCCCAAAAAACAGGGCTGAGATGGAGAAGACCAACTTAAGAAGCGCACTAGTAAGTTGAAGAGCTACAAACGATGGCGTTTTTGCACAGCAATGCATTGAAGTTCTCCCGTCTGCCCAACGGCCTCATTGATTTCGTAATAAACGTTGACAAAATCATAATACATGCACGCCCTTATCATTGGTAGGATTACAAACCCTCAAGAGTCATCGTCCTCTAAACCGCATCGCCTTGTAATCAGCTCGAACGTTCGGCTTCAACACAAATGAGGCCGTATGAAAACCTAGGCAGTCATTTCGAGGCAGTTATGGCGATGATCAAACTGCATGGTGTCGTTGGCAAGTGCTTATCACTGGGACACCTGGGTTTAGGCATATTACGAGCTGTTCTGGCGGTTGTTTTCCCTGAAGCGGAGGCGCACGAGCTTGCTGGCAACCATTTCCTTTTACTGTTCCCGGACGAGGTTCAGAAGTCCATATTCCTCGATATGAATTCGTGGGTGATTAAAGGTTTGATCATGAACTTCATTGATTGCTCGGAAATCGGCAGCTTTGGGCATCGAGCTTTTAATCTTTGTAAGACTTGGGTGCAAGTCCATGGAGTCCAAGCTGAAGTGGCAGATGCTCGTTGCGTTCGGCGGATAGCAAATCTTTTTGGAAAGGTGGACAGGGTGCAGCACCTTCCCCCTGTTGCTCACTCAAGATTGGGCTCGTTTCGCATGCGAGTGCCTGTTCGTTTTGATCGACCGCTTATGCTAAGTGCGTTCATTCGCCATGCACAATACAGCGGCTATGTCACCTTCAGGTACGAGAAATATGGTCCTCCTTGCCCTTCTTGTGGTCTCCCAGGGTACTGCTATTGTACGTCAACTCGTGTAGCGCATATTATCGACTTGACTAGCGCTTTCAGGTGGGTTCTTGCCCATCTGCCTAGCTGCGATATAAATGCAATGGTTGACTTTGTTAAATCTAGTGAGCCGCCTCAGGAAGGGATGCCAACGGCAAGACAAGTACGCGATGAGCTTGAGCTAAGCGTTGGTGAACCTCTGCAAGATTTTTTACTGAGGTTTTCCCGGCTCGAGGTCCGGTGGCCAGTAAGTATGCAGACGCCTGCCCATCTGCAGTCCTTATGGAAGGGGTTCGTGAAGTGCACTGAATGGGGTGCATGGAACTACAAGGACGATGTAGGGACTGTTGAGGAGGAGCTACTAGCCTTTGTTTTTGGGTATGGGGCCCAGCGAAATGCTTCTTCTTTGCTTCAAACTTGGACACACGGATGGCCTTTACAGGTCGATGCACAACATATTGTTAGGGCTATAAAGTCTAAGTTAATGGACAGCCTATTCAACGACGTCGGCTTGGTTGGTGACCATGAAGGTTTAGGGGGGATATGAATGTGGACATCGATCTCAACTGCGCCTCTGACGACAGTGAAGCTAGCCTATGTGAAGACAACTTATCTGCAGTGGTCGAACCGGAGTCAGACAGTGAAAGTATTTCATTCTAATCCCCTTAATTATAATTACTGTCGCTTTGATGTCCTTGATGATAATGATGGTATGCATGTTTAATCCACTATTAGGCATTAACTATAATCTACATTTTTCATTATGTAAACCTTGTTCTACTAATTACATGCTTTGTGTCTCTCCACTATATTAGCAAACAAAAACACTATTATTATCATAATAATATATGACCTGTTCAGTGCATAGAGTAATTGCTCTAACTCAAAGTTATATCTGTTCCCTATTTGATTGTGGGGAGGAGGGTTAAAAAGTTAATTGGGTTGTTTGATGAAATAATTTAGTGAACTCTGATGAATATGCTATGTTATTAGGTGGATATGGATGCGATCTCTGACTTTGTTTCTTTAAAGTGATTATATCTCATCTTCAATATTAAATAAGAGGAGATCTAATTCATTCAGTAAACTATAGTCAGCAAATCATATATGCCATTAAAGTGCATTAGTTCCAACTCTTGTTTATACTTGTAAGATGGACACTGCTCTGTATTAAACCAATTGCATTTAAGATAGGCATGCAAATACTCATTAAAATAATTATATAAGGCTTGTTGAGTAGGATTATCATCATTAGAAAAATGTTGAACAAAATTAGCCATTAAAGAATTTACATCAATAGTATCATCAGCAGAATATTTTAA
>JAUZJE010000030.1:0-3217 GCA_032886695.1 'Waltheria sp.' little leaf phytoplasma | reverse complement strand
GGGAAAGGGAATTAGACAAATGTGAAAAAGAACTAAAAGACCTTCATGACCAAAAAGACCTGACCCAAGAAGCTAAAGCCAAAATCCAAGAAGCTTTAGAAAAAAACGAAGCTAAAATTAAAGAAATAAAAGAAAAAATGTCTGAAAATGACAAAAACATCACTATTTTAAAAGGAAAATTAATTCAATTAGAAAAAGATAAAGAAGCTAAAGAAAAAGAAATTAAAGAAAAAGAAGCAGCAGCAAAATTGGCTTCACCTGATGATAGAATTAGATTACAAGCGGAAATCGATAAACTCCAAGATGAAATTTCAGAAATAGTTGGTGAAATCGGCAAAATAAAAGTTCAAATTGGTAAATTAGAAAATAAACAAGAAAAATATCAAGAAATGTTAACTCTTGCTGAAATATTAAAAAAAGATTTAAAAAAAAGATTTGAAACTTTAACAGATGATGAAAAATCAATTTTCAAACAAATTCAATCAGTCGAAGAACGCCATGCCGAAATCCAAAAAGAAATTGAGGAAGTGAATGAAAAAATAAAATTAATCGGTATAGAAAAAGAACAATTACGTATTTTACGTGTGGGCGCGGAAGCCGCTAAAACCGCTTTAGATGATTGGGATAAAAAACATGAATTTAGTTTTGGTAATTTACGTGACGCCCTTTTTGAAGGAGCAGAATTATATATGGACACTTTTGGAGGCCGCGGGATGTTGAAAGCAGTAGGTGGCGGAGTTACCAAAAAAGTGGCAGGAACTGTTGCCAAAGTAGGTTTAGCTGTTCACGAAACTCACCGAATAATTCATTTAGCACAGGAACTCCTTTGTCATCCTGATGGCACATTAAAAATGATGTCTCAAGAAACTTATGATTCTATTTGTGCTCGTATTGATCGTGATTTAGCCAAACTCGATGCCGACTACAAAGATTACGAAAAGAAAATAGCTGATTATAAACTTCGTCTTAACCAAGATAATTTAAAGAATGAATGTTTAAACTCTGAAAAATTAAATAAAAGTATAAAAAAAGAATTTTCTTCTTGGATTAATGAATACTCAACCATCATCGATGAATTAAAAGATAAACAAAAAGAAGTTTCGGATACTGACAAATTATATAAAAACAAAGTCAAATTAGAAGAAAAATTAGAAAATAAAGAAGAAGAAGTAAAAGTTTTAAAAGAACAATTAAAACAAAAAAATCCGAATTACGCTCGTGCTCAACAACGTTTCATCGAACAACAAAAAAACAAAAAATACGCTCGATTCTATCAACTGAATATGAATAAATAATGATGAAATAAATTTTCATCATTATTTTTTGTTTTATTATTTCTTTCTTAAAGTTATATAATAGTGATATGTATTCAAATTTCCAAATTTGATAATAATAATCTTATTATTATCAGAAAGGTTACGAAATTAATGAATCAAAAAAACTTTTTACAAAAATATTTTATTGAAATAATGGTTATTTTAATATTAGGAATCGCGATTATAATTGTGATTCAGAAAAATCGTCCTGGAACCAACCAAATCCAACCCCCTTTATCTTCTTCGGATTCCCGAAAAAAAGAAACATTAGCGTCGGAAGAAACTGAAATAGAAAAACCCCTTTCTGATAGTCCAAAACTTTCTCAGGAAGAACCACCAATTCCAAAAATTAAAACAACTGCGGCTCGTTTAGAAGACATTAAAACTTATCTTTTTACCGAACCTACTAACCCTACTTTATTACCAACTGATTTATCAGAACAAGAACAAGAAGAAATTAATAAACTTAAAAATAGTTGGGGATCGGATTTAGGTTATTTAAATAAAAAAAAAGATGAAATCAACGAAGAACAAAATAAATGTGATGAATACCAATCACAATTAAATCGTATTTCTTCAGAAATAGCATCTTGGGAAAATAAAAAAACCCCATTAGAAAAACAATTAGAACAAAAAAGACAAGAAGTTGAAATAAAAAAAGAACAACAAAAACAGTTCAAATATTTTTTACCAAATCTAACCGAAGAATTAAGAATAAGTAAACAAAAAAAATATAATTCATTACAAGCGGAAATCGATAAACTCCAAGATGAAATTTCAGAAATAGTTGGTGAAATCGGCAAAATAAAAGTTCAAATTGGTAAATTAGAAAATAAACAAGAAAAATATCAAGAAATGTTAACTCTTGCTGAAATATTAAAAAAAGATTCAGAAAAAGGATATGAAAGATTCGAAAAAAACCTTAAAAAACCAATTCTTTCTCAATTAAACAAACTATATGACATTGTATAAAAATAAATAACAAAAAATAACTAATTTAAGATCCTTTGGGGGGTCTTTTTCTTTTAGAAAATAAAAAAAGAAGGTTTTATAAATGGTCATTATCCGTTCAAAAAATAAAAGAAGAAGTCAAATAACAAAAATTATTATCTTTTTTTAAAATCTTTATCATTTGTATTTATTTCGCGGATAAAATAATTTATTATATTTTTTTAGTTAAATTTTTATTATTGATTTTTTAAGATATTAATAATTATAAATAGGATAGTAATAATTTTATAAAATTATTAAAATTTCTTAAATCCGAAAAGAAATAGAATAATATTAAAATTAATGGTATTCTAAAAAAAAATATTGACTGTCTTTTTTTTATTATCTTTTTAAAATAAATCTGAATTTTTAAAATAAAATATTCTTTTAAATTATATGTACATAAGATTTTTAAGTTTATAAATTCTATTTGTTTATCACGACTTTCAAATATATATTCATATACTTGATCTAATATATCTGGCACAGATTATTCATAGAAAGGAATTAAATAATGAAAATCCCCTGGATCGGGAGCAAAAAGAAAATGCTACCCCTGTTATTAAAAAATATACCTGCTCATTATCATAATTATTTTGAACCCTTTTTAGGAGGAGGCGCTTTATTCCAAAACCTGACGCCGTCAACCGCCATTTTAAACGATAATGATGAACATTTAATCGCCTTATAGCGCTATCTGTTAGCCCACCCCGCCTTGTTTGGGGTTTATGTCGGGAAATGGGAAAACCAAATATTTGCCCATAAAGAACAAAAGACCCAAAAATTTTCGGGGTGTTTTCCGCTATCTTGCTGATGGAACCATTCAGCTATCTTTTGGCTTTAAAAAACGCTTGACAAATCCGATCATTGATTTAGCCGAAATCCAAAAAATCAAAAATAATGTTAAAAAT
>JAUZJE010000029.1:0-3327 GCA_032886695.1 'Waltheria sp.' little leaf phytoplasma | reverse complement strand
AGGGCTAACCAACAATAATTTCTTCTATAGAATTTTAATTTTTGGATTAAATTGAAGTGAATTAAAATATTTTGGAATTTAAATGTCATTGACTAGAAGTGGGAGGACTATTTAACAAATTTCTCAATTTTATGAAACCATAAAAATCACCACTCATTTCTTTTTCCTCCCCGACGAGCCAAGCTTCTATTTTTTCCTTCTCGCCAAATTCCTGCCAATTCCTCCCCCTTCACACCACTAAATAAAAATTACACCATCTAATTTCATTTTTCTTCTACTACAATTTTGTCTTCTTGAATCTTTTCTAACTCTCTATCATTTTAGCTCAAAAATCAACTTTCTTTCTCTAAGAGTTTTAGAGTTCTTAGATGTTTTAAGCTCAAATCAACCATGGTATAGGTAAGAATAGCTTATAATTATAGTCTTAAATATTTTTTTAGCTTGGGTTATGATTTTACTAACTTATTTATCATGGTATTTGGAAAACCCTAGGTTTTGCTCATAAATTGGGGGAAATCCAAAATAAATTGATTTGGGTAAGTTGAAGTGTATATTTGTTGTCATTAAGCTCATGTAAAATTGTTGGAATTATGGGTTTTGATCTTAGATTGCATTGGTACCATTGTTAGAAATTGTTGGTACGAGTTCTTAGGTTCGGAATTGTTGAATGTGACCGTTTCATGATCTTTGAGTAACAATTTAGAAATACTTTTGTTGTTGTTTAAGGTTGTCAATATTTTTATTAGATTCTTTGATGTTTGGACTTTAAAATACACTTTTGTTTCAACCAAAATACACTTGGAACTAGGAGATTTGGGGGACATTTTTCAGCAAAATAAGTTGTATCTATTTAAAATTTGGCTTTAAGAATCTTGGGCAAGTTTTATTTTTGATCTTCTAACATTTTTTATTCCAAACAAAAATTGTTTTTGAACCCAAACAGAGTCCAATTGGGACAAATTTAATACCTTTAAAAATGGTTTTTTGATATACGATTTCACATCTAAAATACGACTGGTCCAGAATTTTGTGAAATGATCAAAATACCCCTATAGCCACAAATATCCAAAATGAATTACCTTATTCTAAAATTGCTTCTAATGACTTTTAATATAAATTTTGATTTCTAAATAACCCAAAGTCCTCTTAAAAACATTCCTTTGAAATATAATTATTTCTACTTAAATATTATATTTTTTTCTAATTAATTTATAATAACTTTTAAATGTTAGTCATTATAAATTTGGCCTCAATAATGTATTCATGTACCTCATGCATCATATAGAGAGTTCATAGTACATTATAAATTCTAACTAGTATTGGTGGTGCCCTGGATCAACATGTAATCTTTAGGCTCAAGTTGTGAAAAGAATGAGCATCACAACAGGAAAATAGGAGTCGTTTCTCTATCTTAAATTCTTTAATTTGGAGTAATGTGAGTGGTTCTAAACTGTTTTCAGAGCTAGAAACGGAAAATATTTTTAGAATTTGCTTATATATAAACATATATTTTTATAAATTATGCTTTGCGAATGAATTGATAATGTTTTAACATATGTTTTGATTTATGCTTTGATGATTGTTATAGTGATAATTGATGTATGTGATATATTTATATATGGATATGTGGATATGATGATGATTGATGTTTTTAAAGTGACTTCTTACGGGTTGAAAGTTATGCGAAACTTATTGATTATTGATTATTAAACTTAGCTGATTGATATTTATGTGAAAAAAAATGTTAAAGGGTCATCAATTCGTAAAAGGGTGGAGCCCGGGCCGAGACACCGTGACTGCTACCCTAGGATATTTAGAGGCAAGGTAGCATACTTGGTTATGTTTTGAGCTACTCTGATAACATTTGGGACTTATTTGGCCGCTCAAAAACGTTTAGGACTCATTTGAATTGACGAACGTTTAGTACTTATTTGCACATTTACTCAACTAATATTAACTGAAAAGTTTTGCTGCTCTAATCAAAGTTTTTACGTTCAAACAAATTTTTTTCATAAATATTCATCCAAAATTATATTGGTGGTGTCAATCAATATCGACAGACTCCTATATACCAATAGAGTTATACATTAATTAACATGCCTAGATTTCTTAAAAAATAAAAATAAAATAGTTTTCATTAAAGCAAAAAAGAAAAAGTAAAAATATGGAGAAGAATTCGTATGAATAAAAAATGTGGATGAATTAAAAATTATCTCGAAATAAATTTAGGAAAATTTGCCTCAAAACTCACTAAAAAGAGCCAATTGTAAGTTAAAACCCATCTTGGGCCTCAATTAAAAGAAAAACAAAGAAAGACTCAGTATTGAGTCTGATTATAAGTCTAAGGTCTTGAAGCCCACTAGAAGGACAAAGGTCTTATTTTAAGTTGAAAACAAGATTATTGAAGGCCTTAAAATCCAATTATAAATGAGTAATTCTATTCTGCCCTCATACTTTTACTAATCATCCCTCATTTAATGGGTCTCATAAAAGAAATTATCTTTTTACCCTTACAATCAAAACTTTTTCTTTTTTTTTTTTTTCCTTTTTCTTCTCCTCTTTCTCTCTTCCTCCTCACCTATACTCGATTATTCCCCCTCCCCCCTAGCGGTGGCCGGCTTCCTAAGGAAGAAACAAATCCATCTTAATTTCCAAACATTAATTATTCTTAATCTGCTTCTCCCCATCCATCTTAATCTGCTCTCTCTCTCTCTCTATATATATATATATTATTATATAATTAGTTGAGGTAGAGAGTAGTGAGTATTATGAAGAAAGAATTAGAGTATTGGTTGGTATATATTATTGTGGCTCTTTTGGGGTTGCAACATATCCAGGTTTAACAAAAAAAAAAAAAAAATCCAAGGCAGAAACGTTTTGGTTATAAGGGTAAAAAGAAAATGAATTGGGTACAGGTGAGGAGGAAGAGAGAAAGAGGAGAGGAGGAAGAAGGAGAAGAAAAAGAAAAAGAAAAAAAGGAAAAAGTTTTGCTTATAAGGGTTAAAAGATAATTTTAGTTTTGGGACTTATTAATTGAGGGATGATTAGTAAAAGCACGAGGGCAGAATAGAATTACTCTTACAAGATTTAGTGACCAAATCAAATCGAATCTAAATTAAATTGTTCAATTCTTTGATTAAAATTAAATTGTTCAATTTAATGGATCAAAAGCCCACCCAATTTATTTTCGATAAACTGAGTACCTGCACGAAAGGCATAACGATTTGGGCGCTGTCTCAACAAGAGTCTCGGTGAAATCAAATTACCGGTGAAAATGCCGGTTACCCGCGACAGGACGAAAAGACCCCATGGAGCTTTACTGTAGCT
>JAUZJE010000028.1:0-3449 GCA_032886695.1 'Waltheria sp.' little leaf phytoplasma | reverse complement strand
TCAAATGACCGAACAACTCCAAAACCAACTCCAGGACCAAAAATCCTTAATTGCCATTAAAAATCAAGAATTAATTACTAATCAACAACTATCGGCTCAAGAAAAACAAGCACTGCAACAGGAAATCAATCAATTAACAAATGATTTTCAGCAAAAAGAACAAGAATATCAAGCAACTATTCACCAACAAGACCAAGAAATCCACCAACTAAACCAAATCATTAATGAACAAACCGAAGAAATTAACCGTTTAAGTGAAGAATTAGAACAACAAATTGACAAATGGGTGCAACAAGGTCTGCACATTCAGGCCCTAGAGGAGACTATTAAAGCTTTAGAAAACACTTCGGGTAAATATCTTGAAGAAAACGCGGAACTCCGTCATGAAATTAATGTTTTAAAAGAAAAGTTAAAAGCCGAACAAAAAAATCATGAAAAAACTAAAGTAATATTAAAAGAAAAAAACGATAATTTAAACCAACAAACTATAGAATACATAAAATTAAAAGATATCGCAGAAAAACAAGAAACCTGGAAAGGTTCCGTTCAACCTTTGACTAAAAAAATTGCTCGTGAAATAAATAACAAAGTTGAAAAAGTAACTTCTTGGTTCCGAAAATGGTTTTAAGGCAAAATTAAAAGGCAAAATGTGTTAAAATGTTGATATGTTATAAATTACCGAAAGGAATTAATCATGTTTCAGATCATCAGAAAAATCATTAAATGGGGAGTAATCATATTAGGGTTATTATTATGTTTGTTGATGGGTTTTTTGATTTTAATCAAAATGAACATCATTAAATTACCAAAACAAGAAATCCCTAGTATTAAAGAAACTACATGTGAAACAGTGGCGGAATGGTATGATGATAATAAAAAATGTACCATGATTAAAGTTAAATATACCTTTGATGGCCTTAACGGGGTAGGTTATTACGAACAACAAAAACTAAAAGCCGAACAATTATTCAAAGAACGAGATTTATTAGAAAAAGAAGCTCAAGAAAAAAACTTACAAAGTTATTTAAATAGGCGAATGATTGATATTAATGCGGTTCCTAACAATCCCGAATTAGATCATTTATCACAAAAAATCATGAAAAATCGCGATGAACTGATTAAAATAAATCAAAAATTAGTATTAGAACGTCTCCAAAATCAACTTGAACCTTCTAATCTCGCTTGTTACATCAAAGACCGTTATCCTTTTGACCGCTGGAACGAAGATGGTGATACTTATGACCGTACCACTTTAAATGGTTTTAACAGTGCTTATTTCATTAAGAAAGATGATAGTCAATTATATTTATATATCCGAATTAAAAAACAACAACACGAAGGCCCAGGAGGTAATTGCTTAATCCTAGAATACCAAGGTCCTAAACACTTCTTAACCGAAGACCAAGACTACTATCTTGGTGAAGCTTTTGTTCATAATGCTGATTTCAAATTAACTGATTTCCACCTGCACTTCAACCCTGTTCGTAAAACTTTATCCCTTTACCAAGATAAACATCATAATGATAAAGTAAAAGAAGCTGAAAATAATAAAAGAGTCAGCTCTAACTGGTAACAAAATGATACCAAATGCCAATATATTAAAAAAATTAAAGGAGATTTAATTAATTGTTTAAAATCAAAAATAATTTATTATTGTTATTTAATTTATTTGCTTTCTTAGGATTATTTCTATTAATTGCTAATAACCAACAAGTAACGGGGATGAATAATAATGATGCATCTAAAAATAATTCAGTTGTTGATAATCATATAGATGAATATAATACTTTTAGAAACTTATTATTAAACCAAGGAAGAATATCCCAACAATTGATTCATGCTCTTTTTAATCATAGTTCAGAAACAGAAATTAATTTTTTGTTAAATCAAATACAACAAGTACACCAACAAATAATAACTTATCAACAAAGACAATTAAATAATCAAGAAAGAATGTTAAGAAATTTTAATAATAATATGACAAGAATTCGATTGGAAAGGGAATATTTATTGTTAAAACAAGAGATGAATTCAGCCATTAATAATACACTACTTTGTGTTTCAGAAGAGAAAATAAATAACTTAAGAAACATTCAAACAAGAATAGATCAAAATCAAAGACAAATAAATATCATTAGAAATCAAATAAAAAATAATCAAAATCAACCAAATAATCTTAGAAGAATTTAAAAGAATTAAATTTTAATCCCAACCCCCAGACCCTTGCGAGGGTCTTTTTTATTTACCCTCTTTTAGAAAGGAAACCAAAAACTATGTTCATTAAAAAAATCTTTTCCTCTTTACCTAGTAATCTCCTCTTGTCATTATCACTTTTACTAGTATTGATGCCGATAATCACTATTGATTATGTTATTAAATTCTATCTTTTCACTGTGAAATTTAGTATCAACCGCTTAAAACAAGGAATAGTAGTACGATTTTATCGTTATTTAACTACTAAGAACCCCCATCATCATGTGGCAATTCTTTAATCCTTGGTTAACCAAGTTAAATAATGGGCTTAATATTTTAAGTAGTTATTTCTTTACTTATCAAAATCAATGGTTAAATTTAGGTTTATTAACCATTATTTTATTATTTCTGCCCCATCTATTTTCTTTAATGGATTTTATTCTGAAAGGGCTTTATCACCTGTTACGGTTTTTTTATTATTTAGGCAAATACCTGTTATTATTATGGAAAAAAATTTTTAAGAAAGAATGAGAAATTCGTGATCAACTCTGGCTCTTTCGAGATTTTTGAAACAAAAAAACTTTATAAAGGAGTATTAAATATGAACAATAATAAACCAATCAACGTTTTTGATATTGCCCAGTTTTTTGTCACTAAAGAGAAAAAAATAAATAAAATGAAAATCCAAGCATTACTTTATTACGCCCAAGGTTATTATTTAGCTAAATATAATCAAGTTTTATTTGAAGAACCAATTGAAGCCTGGCCTTATGGGCCTATTATTTCTGCGGTTTATGCTGAAACTTTAAAACAAGAATTTCAAAAGCAAGCTTATTTTGATTTTCATTCGCGTATGTCTCATGCCGTTTTTACCCCCAAACAAAAAAAATTTTTAGAACAGGTGTTTCATGATTTAGGTCGTTTAAGTGCGAACCAATTACAGGAACAAATTAAACAGGAAGACCCTTGGCGAAATGCCTATAATGCACACAAATTATATGCCACCTGTGAAATCAACCCCATTATTTTACGTCAGTTTTTTAAAAAAAACCTTTTCTGTAATCATTTTATTTGGTATTTTTTTTACCTTTTATAATTTAAACAAATTTCTTAGTGTAAAAAAAAAGAAATAATGATAGTGTTTTTGACTATCGTTATTTTATTGTATAAAGCATTTTTTAAAATTATTTAATTTTTAAAAAATAATTATTATTATTAAAAATAACCCAATTAAGACCCTTTCGCGGGTCTTTGTT
>JAUZJE010000027.1:0-3528 GCA_032886695.1 'Waltheria sp.' little leaf phytoplasma | reverse complement strand
TCATTATAAATCTGACTCTTTCGCCCTAGAGAGGTCGTTAACCTCCGTCGTGGGTGGGCGATTTTCATTGTTATTCCAAACAACGTTTTACTCCACCGACTACTAAAAGCCTCTTTTTCCTTGCATCAATGGTCTTATTATTATTCCATCTTTTAACCGTTTAGTGTGGTGATGTTTAGGAATCTGAAATTTCCGACATAAATCTACCTGATCGGGTTAGGTTCGCTTTCGTGGGTTCTGGAGGGGCACTGCTGCCTTTTTCCTCATGTCAGTTCCTTAGATGCTTTACTCATCTAAGTACATTCCACGAGACTCTGAAGTTACCGCTTGAACGGTTGCTTGGGGATAATTCATCGAATCTACAATCTTAATTCTATGAAACCTTCAGACACCTAGTTTCATTAACTTTCTAGGAGGTTTTTGTATTACGATGTTTTCCGCGATTAGGGTGTTTCAGCCTTCTCCCTACCTATCTTCGTCTGGCGGTCTCTTCTTGGGTAGTTACTTCCCCTCAATCCGCTTTAACAATCTGCTGTAACTCGCCAGTCTTTCGTTTGGGAGCCGATTGTTTGACGTCTCAACATTATCCTAGTTGAGGCAATTGGTTAAATTGCTTTATTTATGCGTTTATTTCCGCCCATTGTAAATAAAACTGGTTTTGCCCAGCCCTGTTGCGCCGCCAATCGTAATAATTTGGCCTTTTTTAAACCCTTGGGTTGCTTGGTTTAGGCCTTGAAAAGTCGCCGATAACCGATAATATTCGGCTTGGATTTTTCGTTTAGCAGAATCATCAGTTGATAAAAATTCAGGATGCTCAGAAATCATTTGATTTAAACTAAAAAGAGTCTGATCGGAAGCGTTGGGAATTAAAGTGATAAAATTTCTTAATTTCGTAAAGATTTCTTGGTAATATAAATGTTTATAATAAGGATCCTGATTTTCAAAAGTAGGTTGGATCATTTTCATTAATTGTTGAAATAATTTTTCTTGGGTGTAAGTGTGTTTTAAATTATCCAGAAAATGTAAATTCCCATCACCTGGGTTTGTTAAAAAGGTTAATGTTGCTTCTTGGAAGCCATCTTGGGGAAAATAGGTTTGTAAATAACTCAATAATTCCACGATTAAATCATCTTTATCAATTAACCTTGGTTCCACTGTGGTTACTTGTCGCTCACAATACAAATACTTTAAAGCGTTAAAAATCTTTTGATGGTGCGGTTCTTTTAACCATTGGCCATCAACGATTTCGGTATAAATTTTTAAGCGTTCCCATTGTCTTTGGACGATATACTCCACCATTTGGGTTAAAGCTTGTTGTTCGTTAGTTAAGGGAAAAACTGGTTCTTTCATGGTTTTTATTTCCTTTTTTATTTTTTAATTAAATTAATATTCGTAAAAATAGTAAATTGTTCGGTTAAAAGGTTCTGGATAAAAACATCGGCTTGGGGTGAAAAACAATTAATCACGGCATCAATTCCTGAGACTTTACCTTGGGTTATTTTCTGGTTTAGTCTGACTGTTTCTAACCCATCATTGGTTAATAAATAAAAACGAAACCGACTATCTAATTTTTTTAATTGTTGGCCTTCGATGATCGCTTGTTTATAACGGTCGCGTAAACAAGTTTTAAAATTAAAAGCCATAACCCGTTTGGTTTTGGTAAATAACACTAAATCAAATTTAATATCAGGGATAAAAAATAAATAAGCTTGGGGATATAAAGGCATAATCCCTTGATTTCGCCAATAAAATAAAATAAGATATTCATTGATTTTACCGCGAATTACTTTTTGACTTTGGGCATTATATCGGTGATTAATTAAATATTGTTCTAATAAATGATGATGGCGCATCATATATTCATGAAAGGGGAAATGAAATAAGGCGGGATTGATGATGTGTTGGGCGATGGTAACACATAAAGATTGGTGATTAAAAACCTTAATCTGGTCAAAAGCTAAATTAGTTAAGCGCTTCATTTCATTATTTTCCTTTCTCCATAAAAAAAAGACTCTTTATCAGAGTCTTTTGGTAGTTTTAAAATTAATTTTTTTGGTTTTCCAAGTAACGGTTCCATCGGTTTTAATCGTTTTAATTTTCCCGTTATTATAATAGATATATAAATTGCCATTTTGACATTTTTTCTTAATGATGATAGCCATTATTTTATTTCTCCTAGATATTTCATAATTTTTTGCAGATTAACTGCAATAGCATCATTTCCGTTTAAGATTAATTGCTTCAGGCCACAAGCTTCATGGGTGAGATAATGATGATATCCTTGTTGAACCGTTTGAAAATAGGTTAACGGTTTTTGTTCTATTAAATCGCTTTGATGATCAGTTTGGTTTTGTTTTCTCTTTAAACCACTGATTGGATCGATATCGAGATAAATTAATAAATCAGGTTTTTTTAAAATTGTTTGGTGATTCCAATGAAAAATCTTTTTTAAAGTTAAAAATAATTGTTTTTCTTGAAAAAGGGGAAATAATTGGTAAGCATAAGTAGAAGGTAACCAACGGTCTAAGATGATTAATTGATGGTTTTTAAATTGAGGAACCATGAATTCCGCTTGGATTTGAGCCATATTAGCCAAACTTAAATAAAAACGGGTCAAATAATCCACTAACGGTCGATTTAAAAATAAATCTCGTATTTCCTTCCCAATCGTACCACTTCCTAAACCTTGATAAACTTTAGGAAGGAAAGTTAATTGGCGACAAAGCGCCTGAATAAGCGTCGTTTTTCCACTGCCATCTAAACCTTCGAAAATAATTAATTTCATGATGGTTTCTCCTTTAAAGTTAATTTGAGACATAAAAAAAGACCTTCTGAAGGAAGGCCTGAAAAAATTAATTAAATTATTTAAATTTACTTAATTGTTTTAAATAAGTAGTTTGGGCTAATTCTTGTTTGGTTTGGTTTAATAATGCTAAATATTTTTGACCATCTAAAATCATTTTCTGAATGAAGTTATCGTCTCGATAAATTCGGACCACATGATAATTCGTGTCATTAAAATAAACTAAAAAATAAGCGAATTTCGCTTGGGCACAATAAAGTTGACATTGAACTTGAGCCCAATAATATCTAGGGATATGAGGTAATTGCGGATTAGTTAAAAAACTAGCCCAAGTAGGAGAGACGGTTTGATTTTCGTTCACAAAAGGACATTTAATTTCTAAAATGGCTTGGTGTTGGTCATTGTAACCATCTAAAGAAGCGGAAAAAAGGTTAACTTGATCATCAACAAAAATGGCATCTTCGAAAAGTAAATTAGTTTTGTGAATAAAAAATTTTCTAGCAATCGGTTCCATTTTTTGTCCATGGAGCGTATATTGATTAGCCGTAAAGGCAGTACCAAAGAGTTTATCACGAATTAATTGTGTTAAAGAACGGAAAGGGTCTAATCCTGTAATGGCAGCGACTTCGGAAGCATTAATATATTTTTGACGGTGTTGGTACCATAATTTAGTACGTTGTGTTAAGTTTTTGATTCTCATTATCTTGGTTCTTTCTTAAAAATTT
>JAUZJE010000026.1:0-3730 GCA_032886695.1 'Waltheria sp.' little leaf phytoplasma | reverse complement strand
AGCTGGGAGAGCATCTGCCTTACAAGCAGGAGGTCGGGGGTTCGATCCCCTCATTCTCTACCAAACCAAAAAATTTCCATATTATAATAGATATAATAGGCTTATTATAATGGTTTATATTTGTGCCAAAATAGCTCAATTGGTAGAGCAACTGACTTGTAAGGGCGAAAAAGAGGTCTGAATATTAAGTAATTTAACCAATTACACGTTTTTGTGATAATGAAACGGCAGCTGATATCTGGTTTTAAGAACGAAAGAACATAAAATTATAGCAAGATATCAAAGTGTATTGAGACGAATCAGTTTAGTTAATATGATTACGCGAGCTGATATGATTATGGATAATCTCTGAAATGAGACTAAGAGGAAAAAGTGGAGTAATTCAGTCACTTATCGGTAAAACTGTATAAATCCCGATAAATCTGAGGCAATTTATACACGGATCTATTACAAGGTGTATAGATATTATCATTTGCTTAACTCAGAACCCACCAATCTTTAATAATGTTTTATATCTATTTTTATAATTAATATAATAAACATACAAAAGTGTTGGTCACCTCACCTAAAATCATAGGTAAATATTTAGAATAACTTTTATCATCCTAAACGGAAATAGTAATATTTTCGCAAGGAGAAAGCAGAATCATAGTAGTCGTGAGAAATTTAAGAATCAAGTTGGAATATTTGGTTAAACTGACTCACCAAGGAGCCAAGGAAAGCTTGGTACAAGGCGAAAGAGGAAATTTTTGTGAAGGTTTAGCAAATTTTTAAATAATGTTTTAGTTTTATTTAAAAATTATTGTTGTAAAATAATATTAAATGGATAAAGAGTTTTGATCTATCTAGATGGAGAAAAACTCAAGAAATTATAAATTTTTAGGCTAAATCAAATTATCACTTAAATAATCGCCGGATGCTGGGAAACTAGCTTGTCCGGTGGTGTGAGAGGCTTAATATAATAAATCTATTTTAAAAAATTGATTAAACGTGTTAATTCTATCTCGATTCAGTAGGTTGCGGGTTCGATTCCTGCTTTTGGCACCAAAATAAAAAAAATGTCCCGTTAGCTCAGTTGGTAGAGCACTTGACTTTTAATCAAGGTGTCAAAGGTTCGAATCCTTTACGGGACACCATTTATAATTATTATAATTAATTCACAAAATAAAATACATTTTTTAGGGCCCGAATGGTGGAATAGGTAGACACGTGGGACTTAAAATCCCATGACTTTATGTCGTGCCGGTTCAAGTCCGGCTTTGGGTACCATAAAAAAGGGGTTTTAGCTCAGTTGGTAGAGCGCCTGTTTTGCACACAGGAGGTCAGCGGTTCGAATCCGCTAAGCTCCACCAAAAATTTTTGTAAATTTATTCAAACTAATAATATTTTAAAGGCGGTATAGCTCAGTTGGCTAGAGCACTCGGTTCATACCCGTGAGGTCAGGGGTTCAAATCCCTTTACCGCTACCATTAAATTTGATATTTAATGATATGAGTATGGACCTGTAGCTCAGCTGGTCAGAGCCACCGGCTCATAACCGGTTGGTCGTAGGTTCGAATCCTACCGGGTCCACCAAAGTATATTTTGGAGGAATACCCAAGTCCGGTTGAAGGGGCCAGTCTTGAAAACTGGAAGGTCTACAAAGACGCGGGGGTTCAAATCCCTCTTCCTCCGCCAATTATTTGTAGTATTTGAAGATCGCGGGATAGAGCAGTTTGGTAGCTCGTCGGGCTCATAATCCGAAGGTCGTAGGTTCGAATCCTACTCCCGCAACCAAATTTTATGGTCCGATGGTGTAGTGGTTAACATGCTTGCCTGTCACGCAGGAGATCGCGGGTTCAATTCCCGTTCGGACCGCCAATTTTGGCTCTGTAGCTCAGTCGGTAGAGCAGTGGCCTGAAGAGCCTCGTGTCGGCAGTTCGATTCTGCCCGGAGCCGCCATAATTTTATTTTTGATTAGAAGAGAGTCTAAAATTAAATTTGAAGTCAAAAATATTTTTTTTGAACCAAAATAATAATAAATATTTATTTTGTAAATTTATATTATTTTTAGTTTTAATATTATTAATTATTAATATTAAATTTTTGTTTGTTAAAGCGATGGAAAAATCATCAGAACCTTTAGAAACTATCGAATTAACAACATTTTTGGATAAATCAGAACTTAAAAATTTTCCTAATTTAAAACCTTTTTTAGCTAATCAAAATGTCGATGAAACTGAAATATCTACATTATCTGATAATAATAAAGCTGAAACGGAAATTTCTCTATTATCTCATGACAAGTCTTTGCCTAATCAATTTTTTTTACTTAGTTGTAAACACGATTTAGGTTCTTTTTTTTCTAAACGAATGAGATTGTTTTATGCTTTAAAAAATGTTAAAACTGTTCCGTGTGCTTCTTTTTTTGAATGGTTTAATTTTAAACAAATTTTATTTGGTACTTTTAATGCTAATTTATCTAAGATAAATTGTTTATTTAAGTGTTTAAATTTATCAGGCATTAAAGAAGAATTTATCGATGATAAATATGAAAAAGTTTCGTTAGTAGCTTTAGATTTTTATCGTTTATTAAAAAAAAATCCTAATTTAGGTTATTTTTATTTACCTTCTCAAGATTTAGATAAAGCAATTTCTGTTAATATTTCGTTTTGTAATTGTCAAGTTAAAGGTTATTCAGTGGGCGCCAAAGAGGCCTAAATTTCGCGCTATTTAACCAATAGCCAGGGCAGATAAACCCTGAAAGGATATGGTTGGTCAGTCAAACGAAAGTATGATGGATTATAGCAGACCATAAAAGCGGGTTGCGACGAAAGCAAATTAGTCAAGATGACACCGCCACCGAATAATTCGATGGAGAAGCCTGAGATGGCCTAAGAAGGAAAATTGATGTAATAACCTAACCTGTTCGGAAGTTGCTAAAGCGGACAGTCCAGAGTCTACTAATATAAAACTGAAGTATTAAGTAGTTTATCAAATAAGAAAACCTGGAATCAGCCTCCCAAAGAGGATACTTCCCCTAAAGAATTAAGGTAGAAATTTAGGGTAACTTGGAGAATCCTAAAACTAGGTAATTAAATTTACCAATCAGGAAATAAAAGCCCTGATCGTCAAGGATAAAGAATCTTCTTAGTAGTCGTAAGGATAAACCTAAATGTGGAATAATTTAGTTAATCGTCTTACCAAGAAGAGAGTTAATCACTCTTATAGGGCGAAAGAAGAAAGTAATTTATTATTTATTCAATGGTATCGAGAAAGGAGTTGATAACTATGTCAACAACGGTTTCATCAGAAACTAAACTTTTGCGAACATTGAATAAAATTCAATATTGTTCTTCAAACGGTTACTCTTTAAAAAGAGAACTTCAACAAGGAATGAATAACTTTTACAACACATTAATGGCATTTAACAAAATCGCCACCAACAAAAGTGCAGGTACACCAGGCATCGATAATGAAACCATTGACGGGATTAATCTGGAAAGATTAGAGAGATACCATCAGGAATATGTTAACAATGGTTATCATCCAAAACCAGTAAAAAGAATTCTCATTCCCAATGATAATAATGGAACCAGACCTCTGGGTTTACCAACTATCAAGGATAGATTGATACAAAAATGCCTGGAACAACTCTTAACTCCCTATTTTGAAAATATTTTTTCAGAATGGAGCTTTGGATTCAGAACCAAAAAATCTTGTCATGACGCTATCAAACGCGTCAAACAAA
>JAUZJE010000025.1:0-3801 GCA_032886695.1 'Waltheria sp.' little leaf phytoplasma | reverse complement strand
AACAAAGACCCGCGAAAGGGTCTTAATTGGGTTATTTTTAATAATAATAATTATTTTTTAAAAATTAAATAATTTTAAAAAATGCTTTATACAATAAAATAACGATAGTCAAAAACACTATCATTATCGAAATAGAGCCTCCGCCGAGGCTCTATTTTCTTTACACTAAGACATTTGTTTGAACTATAAAAGGTAAAAAAAATACCAAATAAAATGATTACAGAAAAGGTTTTTTTTAAAAAACTGACGTAAAATAATGGGGTTGATTTCACAAGCGGCATATAATTTGTGTGCATTATAGGCATTTCGCCAAGGGTCTTCCTGTTTAATTTGTTCCTGTAATTGGTTCGCACTTAAACGACCTAAATCATAAAAAACTTGTTCTAAAAGCGCTTTTTGTTCCGCGGTAAAAAGGGCATGGGTCATTTGGGAACTAAAATCAAAATAAGCTTGCTTTTGAAATTCTTGTTTTAAAGTTTCGGCATAAACCGCAGAAATAACAGGACCATACGGCCACGCTTCGATGGCATCTTGAAATAAAACCTTATTATATTTGGCTAAATAATAACCTTGGGCATAATAAAGTAATGCTTGGATTTTCATTTTATTTATTTTTTTCTCTTTAGTAACAAAAAACTGGGCAATATCAAAAACGTTGATTGGTTTATTATTGTTCATATTTAATACTCCTTTATAAAGTTTTTTGTTTCAAAAACCTCGGAAGAGCCAGAATTGATCACAGATTTTTATTCTTTCTTAAAAATTTTTTTCCATAATAATAACAGGTATTTGCCTAAATAATAAAAAAACCGTAACAGGTGATAAAGCCCTTTCAGAATAAAATCCATTAAAGATAATAGATGAGGAAGAAATAATAAAATAATGGTTAATAAACCTAAATTTAACCATTGATTTTGGTAAGTAAAGAAATAACTACTTAAAATATTAAGCCCATTATTTAACTTGGTTAACCAAGGATTAAAGAATTGCCACATGATGATTTGAGTTATTAGTAGTTAAATAACGATAAAATCGTACTACTATTCCTTGTTTTAAGCGGTTGATACTAAATTTCACAGTGAAAAGATAGAATTTAATGACATAATCAATAGTGATTATCGGCATCAATACTAGTAAAAGTGATAATGACAAGAGGAGATTACTAGGTAAAGAGGAAAAGATTTTTTTAATGAACATAGTTTTTGGTTTCCTTTCTAAAAGAGGGTAAATAAAAAAGACCCTTGAAAGGGTCTGGGGTAAATAAGATTTTTTTACCAGTCATTATTAGTTTTTGAAAGGTATTCAACTTCTTTGGCTTTATTGTTATGATGTTTTTCTTGATAAAGAGATAAAGTTTTACGAACAGGGTTAAAGTGTAGGTGAAAATTAGTTAATTCAAAATTAGAGTCGGAAACTTGAGCACTACCTAAGTAATAGTCTTTATCTTCTTCGATTAAATATTTAGGACCATTATATTTAAGGATTAAACAGTTACCGTATGCATCTTCATAGAATTGTTTTTCGATTTTGATATAACCATCTAAATAACTGTCAATTCTTGTATCGGATCGAAAAAATTTAAAGCCATTTATCGAGGTTTTTGTGTAATCTAGTCCTTGATTATTCCAACGGTCAAAAGGATAACAGTCTTTGATGTAACAGGCGAGATTAGAAGGTTCGGGTTGATTTTGGAGACGATCTAATACTAATCTTTGATTTATTTTAATCAGTTCATCATGGTTTTTCATAATTTTTTGTGATAAATGATCTAATTCGGGATTATTAGGTACCGAATTAATATCAATCATTCGCCTATTTAAATAACTTTGTAAATTTTTGGCTTGGGCTTCTTTTTCTAATAAATCTCGTTCTTTAAATAATTGCTCGGCTTTTAATTTTTGTTGTTCGTAATAACCCACTCCGTTAAGACCATCAAAAGTATATTGAACTTTAATCATAGTACATTTTTTATCATCATCATACCATTCCGCAACTTTTTCACATTTAGTGTCCTTAATACTAGGGATTTTAATTTTTTCTTTTGGTGAGTTGATTAAAATCATCAAAACCATAAACAAACACAATAATAACCCTAATATGATAAAAAACCATTTAATTATTTTTTTGATGATCAGAGACATGATTAATTCCTTTCGGTAATTTATAACATATCAACATTTTAACATATTTTACCTTTGAGTTCGCCTTAAAACCATTTTTTGAACCAAGAAGTTGCTTTTTCAAGTCTTTGCTTTAACACTTCTTTTCTTCGGTTGATATCTTCTTTAAAACAATTTTTTAAAGGTTGAATAGCGGCACTATAGCTTGTTGTTTGTTCTTTAATCATTTTATCGATTTTTGTAAATTCTTGTCCTTTTAGAATTAATTTTCCTTCTTTTTCTTTTAAATCGACTTTAGTCGCTTCATGAGCTTCTTGCTCCTCTTTAATTTGTTCTTTAAGTTTATTAATTTCACGACGGAGTTCGGCATTTTCTTCAAGATATTTATTAGAAACATTTTCTAAAGTTTTAATGGTCTTTTCTAGGGACTGAATGTGGAGACCTTGTTGCACCCATTTGTCCATTTGTTGTTCTAAATCCTCGCTTAAACGGTTAATTTCTTCCGATTTTTCGGTAATAATTTGGTTTAATTGGTGGATTTCTTGTTCTTGTTGCTGAATAGTTGTTTGATATTCTTGTTCTTTTTGGTGAAAATCATTTGTTAATTGATTGATTTCCTGTTGCAGTGTTTGTTTTTCTTGAGCCGATAGTTGTTGATTAGTAATTAATTCTTGATTTTTGGCTTCAATTAAAGATTTTTGGACTTGGAGTTGGTTTTGGAGTTGGGCAGTTATTTGGTTTTGGGCGTTGATTTGATCGATTAATTGCTGGATTTGGTTTTCTTTTTCGGTGTTAAGGGTTTTTTCTTGTTGAAGGTCCATTTTTAATTGCTTAATCTTTTGGTCTTGGACCAAGATTTCTTTTTCTTTAGCACGGATTTGATCGGTTTGATAATTAATTTCCTTTTGAAATACTTGTTTTTCTTGTTCTGATAGTTTTTGATTATTTTCTAATGCAGTTTGTTTTTGGATTAAATCATATTCTAACTGGGCTTTTTGGGTTTCTAAAGCTAAACTATTCATATGTTCTTGTTGGAGTTGAACTTCTAATAAGTTTTTAGCTTTAAAAATTTCTTCAGGAGTCGGTTGCTGGGTTTCTGTGATGGAAGTAGTTACTTTTACTTCCTCACCAAGTTGGGGAGGAAGAGGTAGTTGTTCTTCGGGGAGGAAAGTAGGTTCAGTCGGGAATGATGCAACTGACCCCTGATCAGGGGGTGTTAGAATTACCAATTAAACTTTCATTATCAATTACACTTTCGTTCTTGGCTGTTTTTGGCGGAGTTGTTTCTTCGTTATTATTAGTTAAAAATGATTCTGGATATGGGGTCATAGTTGGGATTGAGGGATTTTCCATTTTATTCGTTAATTGTTGTGGCGGGTTAGGGTTTTTGGTTTCTTCACGATAAAATTGGTAAAGTTCATAAGTAGTGGCTGCTAAAGAAATTAAACCTAAAACTTTACTACTAATTTTCAGGATTTTACCGCTGACATTCGCGATTCGCGAAGTAGTTTGTTTTTGAATGATGGCTTTAGTTCTTTTGGGGATAGTAGTTTGCTTCCCGCTTATGAACCGATTACCTATTTTCCCGAGACCCAAACAAATTCCAATCACACTTAAAGCAGTAGCGAGATAACCAACTAATTTTGCTTTAGGGGAAAGCGAATTACCTGTTATTTTAGGA
>JAUZJE010000024.1:0-4509 GCA_032886695.1 'Waltheria sp.' little leaf phytoplasma | reverse complement strand
GATGCAAGGAAAAAGAGGCTTTTAGTAGTCGGTGGAGTAAAACGTTGTTTGGAATAACAATGAAAATCGCCCACCCACGACGGAGGTTAACGACCTCTCTAGGGCGAAAGAGTCAGATTTATAATGAAAAAGCCATTCAGCCAATTATGTAGTAATACATAAAAAAGGTTCTCGAAAGAGACTATAAATGGGAAAGCCGTATGCTTGGAAACTTGCTCGTACGGTTTGGATGGGGGCTATTTGTAATAGAGCTACGCTCGAAACGCAAATAATCTATCCATATCTCTTATTGGATTTCGCTTCCACTAAATATCATGAAACCCGCCATTATCCTTATATGGTGGTTTTCTCTTGGGAAATGACTCCTGAAGAAAACTTAACCCGCTTATTAGCGCGCCAAACCCAATTGCCGTTATCACTAATTTTAGCTAAAGATTTTTCAGCTCATAACCTCCCGCCTGTGGTTTATCAAGCCGAGATGCGCACTGCCCGTGCTTTTTTTAACCAACTTAATTTAGTCTTTAGTTATGATCCTAGCAAAAATATTAATTATATCGTCGATTTAATTTATCGCCGCCATTTAGAACAAAAAGTGGAAATGGTGGTGATTGATCACCTCCAAATCACTAAATCGACTAATCATTTTGATAATGACCGTCTCGCGATTGACGAAATTATGACCAAACTGAAAACCTTAGCCACTACCTTAAAAATTGTAATTATTATTCTCTCACAATTTTCCCGCGAGGCGACTAACCAGGTTCTAGGGAAATCTCCCGCTATTAGCGCTTTAAAAGGTTCAGGGGGGATCGAAACTAACTCGGATATCGTTTTGATGATGGCGGAATTCCAACCGCAATTAACTAAAAACCAAGAAAAAAATTTTAATCTTTATAATCACGATTGTCAACAATTATATGCTGCCGCGGCGGGCGATGAAACCCAAAAAATCATTGAATTAGCCATTAAAAAGAATCGGAGTGGGACTAAAAAAGACTTGCTTTATCACTTCGACACCAAGACCCAAACTTTCCGTGAAATCGGTTATCTTTTGCCTCATCAACCCGAAACTTATTAATAATTCCAGCTAGAAACAATTAAAAAAATTAATTACATATTTTACTAAAAAAAACTAGGAGAAAAGTTCATGAATTATCAAACCCAAATTCAATACATCCAAACTCATTTCCCGATGTTAGTGTTATTAAAAAAATTAAACATTTTACCTCCTCATTTTCCTCCCCACTATCGTTTTCCTTGTCCCCTGCATCAAGGCCGAAATCCGACCTGTTGTCATATCAATGCTAAGAATTGTTTACATTGTTGGAAATGTGGTAAAGATTATGATATTATTGATGTTTATATGGCTGTTCGGGGGATCAAAAACTTCTCTCAAGCTCTGGTCAGAATTAATAATTTTATGAAAACCTCGGAATTTACCAACTTAATACATCAGGAAGCAATGATCACCACCCCCGCCGCTAATTCTTTTTTTCCCTCCTCGCAGAGTCGAAAATCCCCTCCTCCCCTCGACGAACAAGAAATTAATCTGAAAAAGCAACAATTATTAAAAACCGTTTCCCCTTTATTTAACCAAATTCGCGATTATTATCATTATTTATTAATGGACGGAAATAACGACGGATTAGCATATTTAACTCATAAAAGAAAACTCACTTTAGCCACCATTAAAGAATTTCGCCTGGGTTATGCTCCGCCTACCGCTAAACCTCTCGCTTTTCGGTTGGTAAATTACGCTAAAAAGAAAAACTTTGACATTAATAAATTAGGGGAATACGGGTTGTTAAAAACCCGAAGCACAAAAGCAGGCCAAAAATATTATCACGATACTTTCCATATGTCCATCATTATTCCCATTGAAAATCGTAATCAACAAACTTTTCACTTTTATCAAAACCATTTTCGGCCTGTTGCTTACTTTCAACCTAAATACCAAGCTTTACCTAATTTTAGTCAAACCCCCACTTTTCATTTTAGTTATCGCTTTGGGCAGGCTTTACCCTGGATCAAACAAACGCAAACGATGATTATTCATGAGGGTTTTTTTGATGTGATAAGCGCTTGGCAACATGGGATCAAAAATGTCGTGGGGTTAATTTGTGTGGCGCAACTACTTTCCCAATCTCAACTAACCATTCTAAAAAAACAACAAATTAAAGTGATTATCGCGTTAGACAATGATGAGACAGGCCAAAACAGGAGTGAAGTGTTAGGAAAACAACTTCAAGAAGCTAACATTAGATATGAAATTCGACATATTTTAACTCCTTATGCTGAAACTTGTAAAGATGCCGATGATTTATTACGCCAATATGGCCCCGCCGCTTATCAAAAATGCTTTTTAGCTCCTTTTGAAGAGGCGAAAAAGAAGAATATTTTTGATTTAGCAGGCGATTATTTTGGGAAAGATAAAGTCCGTTTCCAAGATGAATGATTTAAAAAAGAATATTAATTAACAGCAGAAACATGATTAAACTATCCCATCAAAAAAACGTGCCTTATCGCTAAAATAACGCTAGCTCTAAATTAAGATGAAAGATATTATTAACAAAATTATTAATTACTTTATTTTGATGATTTGATATTTTATTTTAAGATCGTTACCAAGGAGGATCCAAAAATGAATAACCCAGAAAACCACATTACTATGGGAGGGCAAAGATTTACCCAAGCTCATGCCAACCTCCCCCAAATTAAATTTTTTTTAGCCGTTTTACCCCTGGAGATTTTATTAGCTATCAATATTATTTCCCACACTAAAAAGAAAAATATTTACCAAAAAGCGAATTTTTTGATTGAAAATCAAACTTTATACTTAGATAATTCCCTTTTAGAAGAAATCAGAAATTACAAAAAAGAATTAATCCAAACTAAAGCCCAAAAAGGCGAAAAAGAAACGAAGATTCTGGTTAACGCGCTCCAAAATCATTTCCCTATTTTTAAAATTAATTATCTTGATGCCACCAAAGACCGTATTAAAAAGATCATTGGTAATATCAACCTCGAAAAATTGGAAACATTGAGAATATTTGAACTCAATGCAACAAAAGTGGATAAATATAACCAACCCCTGAAAACCAATTATAAAAAAGGGTTAAATATTATTTACTATCGCTCCGAGGATTTAAAATATATTAATTTTTTTCTCGCCAAAGCCAAACAGGGTTATCGAGTGAAACAATTACGTCCTGATTATAAAAGATATTTAAAAAAAGAAAATTGATAAAATGAATAATTTTTTTACTCATCATTTTATCATCATTCACTCATCATTTTATCATCATTCACTCATCATTTTATCATCATTCACTCATCATTTTATCATCATTTCCCGTCTTCAAATTTCCAATAAACACGAATAGAATTAACCAGGGATATATGATATATTATATCGATAATGATAATGATAATCGATGTTTGATATTGTCTCGAATTATCATTCATATCATTATTAATTATCGATATATAATAAAACTGGAATTCAGGAATTGAATTTCATTATCCCCATACTTTAAATTTCGATTAATCATTGAATTAACTTTAATTATCTAAAAAATAGCCTAACCAAGGTTAGTAAGTGTTATATGTTAACTAATTACTGGCAAATGCTAAATTAAATAATTATCGATATTAAGATATTTTAACTGGAATAATAAATCGGACGTCCCCAAAAGGAAACAAATTTCCAAGCATCATTACCTTTTAAAAATTTTTTTTGGCGAGCTAAAATCTGTCGCCATGCTAATGATTAAAAATCCCCGCAAGAACATCAATTTAAAGCAGAAAAAAATTTAAAAAAGGGTCGAAATAGCAAAAATCAGACGCGAGTAGTATTATTCTATTACCCAAAAAAAGCGGCTGTTTTTCTGGGCTAAACCAAGAAAAAAAGCAAAGGCGGAAAAATGGTGATTTCGACTATTTTTGTTCATAATTTTTTTTGCTATAGAATTTAGCTTCGGAAAATTTCTTTGCCAAAATTATGAGGCGATTGATAATTTAATTTAGCGAAAATCCATTCTTTATTATAAAAAGAAGTAAATTTTTTGATTTTTTGTTGGATTTTTGTGAAAGAATCTTGAAAGAGTTGGGGTTCGTGATAACGAAAATAACCTTTTAAATTACTAAAATATGATTCAATCACCGCGTTTTCATTGGGAGAAGCTTTTGTACTCATACTAATCATGAACCCTTTTTTATTTAAATATTTTTGAAAATAAATACTTTGGTAAACTTTTCCTTGATCGGAATGGATAAAGCAAGGTTTTTTTAATTTTGGAATTTGACGGAAGGTTTTTTTTACTAATTGGAGGTTCCCGTGTTTTCCTAACGATGAAGCCACAATTTGATTATTATAACCATCAATAATCGTTGATAACCAAAAACGCCCTGTCGTGGTTGTAAAACAAGTTAAATCAGTATATAATTTCATGAAAGGTTCGTGCGCCCGAAAATCTTTTTGGATGAGATTTTTTTGGGTTTTTTGAAATT
>JAUZJE010000023.1:0-5046 GCA_032886695.1 'Waltheria sp.' little leaf phytoplasma | reverse complement strand
TACTTCTTTGAAAACTGAAGATGATATTTTATTATTTATTATGATTATTTTTATCATAAAAAATTATTAAATATTAAATTCTAATAAATAATTTTTATTTATTCGAATGATTTATTACGAAGAGTTTGATCCTGGCTCAGGATGAACGCTGGCGGCGTGCCTAATACATGCAAGTCGAACGGAAACCTTCGGGTTTTAGTGGCGAACGGGTGAGTAACACGTAAGCAACCTACCCTAAAGACGAGGATAACCATTGGAAACAGTGGCTAAGACTGGATAGGAAGAGATAAGGCATCTTATTTCTTTTAAAAGACCTAGTAATAGGTATACTTTAGGAGGGGCTTGCGCCATATTAGTTAGTTGGTAGGGTAATGGCCTACCAAGACGATGATGTGTAGCTGGACTGAGAGGTTGAACAGCCACATTGGGACTGAGACACGGCCCAAACTCCTACGGGAGGCAGCAGTAGGGAATTTTCGGCAATGGAGGAAACTCTGACCGAGCAACGCCGCGTGAACGATGAAGTACTTTGGTATGTAAAGTTCTTTTATCAAGGAAGAAAAGCAAGTGGCGAACCATTTGTTTGCCGGTACTTGATGAATAAGCCCCGGCTAATTATGTGCCAGCAGCCGCGGTAAGACATAAGGGGCAAGTGTTATCCGGAATTATTGGGCGTAAAGGGTGCGTAGGCGGTCTAGTAAGTCAATGGTGTAATGGCAACGCTCAACGTTGTCCGGCTATTGAAACTGCTAAACTTGAGTTAGATAGAGGCGAGTGGAATTCCATGTGTAGCGGTAAAATGCGTAAATATATGGAGGAACACCAGAGGCGTAGGCGGCTCGCTGGGTCTTAACTGACGCTGAGGCACGAAAGCGTGGGGAGCAAACAGGATTAGATACCCTGGTAGTCCACGCCGTAAACGATGAGTACTAAGTGTCGGGTTAAACCGGTACTGAAGTTAACACATTAAGTACTCCGCCTGAGTAGTACGTACGCAAGTATGAAACTTAAAGGAATTGACGGGACTCCGCACAAGCGGTGGATCATGTTGTTTAATTCGAAGATACCCGAAAAACCTTACCAGGTCTTGACATGTTTTTGCGAAACGGTAGTAATATCGTAGAGGTTATCAGAAACACAGGTGGTGCATGGTTGTCGTCAGCTCGTGTCGTGAGATGTTAGGTTAAGTCCTAAAACGAGCGAAACCCTTATCGTTAGTTGCCAGCACGTTATGGTGGGGACTTTAACGAGACTGCCAGTGATAAACTGGAGGAAGGTGAGGATCACGTCAAATCAGCATGCCCCTTATGACCTGGGCTACAAACGTGATACAATGGCTGTTACAAAGGGTAGCTGAAACGTAAGTTCTTGGCCAATCCCCAAAAACAGTCTCAGTCCGGATTGAAGTCTGCAACTCGACTTCATGAAGTTGGAATCGCTAGTAATCGCGAATCAGCATGTCGCGGTGAATACGTTCTCGGGGTTTGTACACACCGCCCGTCAAACCACGAAAGTTGGCAATACCCCAAAATGGTAGCCTAACTCGTTTATTCGAGAGGGCGCTGTCTAAGGTAGGGTCGATGATTGGGGTTAAGTCGTAACAAGGTATCCCTACCGGAAGGTGGGGATGGATCACCTCCTTTCTAAGGAAACCAATAAAATCAATCATCTTCAGTTTTGAAAGACTTAGGATAACTAAGTTTTTCTTCGTGACTTCACGAAGGGCCTATAGCTCAGTTGGTTAGAGCACACGCCTGATAAGCGTGAGGTCGGTGGTTCAAGTCCATTTAGGCCCACCAGAGTTATAGGTGTCGTAAGAACACAAATTCTTTGAAAATTAGGTAAATAATAGTTATTTTTCCGGAACATTAAAGGAAATAAGAGCGCACAGTGGATGCCTAGGCACCAAGAGCTGATGAAGGACGCAATTAACGGCGATACGCTATGGGGAGCTGTAAATAAGTGTAGATCCGTGGATTTCCGAATGGGGCAACCTACTATAAGCAGTTATAGTATCAATTGATTAGGTAACTAATTAATCGAAAGGAACGCAGTGAACTGAAATATCTAAGTAACTGTAGGAAAAGAAAGTAATAACGATTCCGGCAGTAGTGACGAGCGAACCCGGAACAGCCGGATACCAATTTCTAGTTATCAAATTTTAATTAACTCGAAATAGTTGGAAAACTATATCCTAGAAGGTGAAAATCCTGTAGAGGTAGATTAAAATCTAGGGTATCCTTAAGTACGGCGAGACACGAGAAATCTTGTTGGAAGATAGGAGGACCATCTCCTAAGGCTAAATACTCCTTGGTGACCGATAGTGAACTAGTACCGTGAGGGAAAGGTGAAAAGAACCCCGGAAGGGGAGTGAAATAGATCCTGAAACTGTGTGCTTACAAGTAGTCAAAGCTCGTTTAAGAGTGATGGCGTGCCTTTTGCAGAATGAACCGGCGAGTTATGATATAGAGCAAGGTTAAGTTTGAAGGAATGTAGCCGGAGCGAAAGCGAGTCTGAATAGGGCGTTTAGTTGTATGTCATAGACCCGAAACTGAAGTGAGCTAGCCATGAACAGGCTGAAGTGACGTGACCACGTCATGGAGGGCCGAACCAGGACACGTTGAAAAGTGTTTGGATGATTTGTGGCTAGAGGTGAAATTCCAATCGAACTCAGAGATAGCTGGTTCTCCCCGAAATAGCTTTAGGGCTAGCGTTGGGTATTTAATAGTTCTTGAAGGTAGAGCACTAAATGAGTGCGGGCTCCACCTCGGGGTACCAATCTCAATTAAACTCCGAATGTCAAGAACCGTATCCCAGCAGTCAGACGATGGGTGATAAGGTCCATGGTCAAAAGGGAAAGAGCCCAGACCGTCAGCTAAGGTCCCTAAATTAATGTTAAGTGGTTAAGGAAGTAAAAACGTTAAAACAATTAGGAAGTTGGCTTAGAAGCAGCCATCTTTTAAAGAGTGCGTAATAGCTCACTAATCTAATATTTTTGCACCGAAAATGTAACGGGGCTAAACATTATACCGAAGCTACGGATATGTTTCTGTTAGGAAACATGTGGTAGGGGAAGCGTTCTAACATCGTAGAAGCTATAGCGGAAGCAGTAGTGGAGAGGTTAGAAGTGAGAATGCCGGTGTAAGTAACGAAAAGATAGATGAGAATTCTATCCGTCGAAAACCCAAGGTTTCCAGGGGCAGGGTCGTCCGCCCTGGGTTAGTCAGGAACTAAGGCGAGGCAGAAATGCGTAGTCGATGACCAGCAGGCTAAAATTCCTGCACTAAAAAAATCACTGATGGAGGGACAAAAGAGGATAAGCACGCCCTTTATTGGATTAGGGTCGAAAAATCGAGTTTGAGAAGATAGGCAAATCCGTCTTCTTACTTGCCAAAAAATAAGATTTGAGGGTAACGTGACTGTGTTCAGATTTTCTAGAAAAGCTTCTAAGGTTAATGATTTTTTTACCTGTACCGTAAACCGACACAGGTGGGAAGGTAGAGTATACTAAGACGCGCGAGAAAACTCTTGTTAAGGAACTCGGCAAAATGACTCCGTAACTTCGGGATAAGGAGAGCTTTTATAATAAAAAGTAAAAGCCGCAGAGAATAGGCCCAAGCGACTGTTTATCAAAAACACAGGTCTCTGCTAAACCGTAAGGTGATGTATAGGGGCTGATGCCTGCCCGGTGCTGGAAGATTAAGAGGAGATGTTCGGGCTTGCCCAAAGCATTGAATTGAAGTCCCAGTGAACGGCGGCCGTAACTATAACGGTCCTAAGGTAGCGAAATTCCTTGTCGGGTAAATTCCGACCTGCACGAAAGGCATAACGATTTGGGCGCTGTCTCAACAAGAGTCTCGGTGAAATCAAATTACCGGTGAAAATGCCGGTTACCCGCGACAGGACGAAAAGACCCCATGGAGCTTTACTGTAGCTTAATATTGAAATTGGAAATTTTATGTACAGAATAGGTGGGAGACAGAGAACTTTAGGCGCTAGTTTAAAGGGAGTCATCAGTGGGATACCACTCTTAAGATTTTTAGTTTCTAACCTGCATAAGTGGATTATGAGGGACAGTGTTTGGTGGGCAGTTTGACTGGGGCGGTCGCCTCCTAAAAAGTAACGGAGGCGTTCAAAGGTTCCCTCAAAATGGTCAGAAATCATTTTTAGAGCGTAAAGGTATAAGGGAGCTTGACTGTGAGACCTACAAGTCGAGCAGGGACGAAAGTCGGACTTAGTGATCTTGCGGTACCGAATGGAAGGGCCGTGACTCAACGGATAAAAGCTACCCTGGGGATAACAGCCTTATCGCCCCCGAGCGTTCACAGCGACGGGGCGGTTTGGGACCTCGATGTCGGCTCATCGCATCCTGGAGCTGGAGCAGGTTCCAAGGGTTGGGCTGTTCGCCCATTAAAGCGGTACGCGAGCTGGGTTCAGAACGTCGTGAGACAGTTCGGTCTCTATCCGTCGTGGGCGTTGGAAATTTGCGAGGAACTGTCCCTAGTATGAGAAGACCGGGATGGATATACCGCTGGTGCACCAGTTGGTTCGCCAGAGCCATAGCTGGGTAGCTAAGTATAGTCAGGATAAACACTGAAAGCATCTAAGTGTGAAGCCTCCCTCAAGATGAGATTTCCCTAAGAGATCCCTGAAAGACGATCAGGTTGATAGGCTAGAAGTGGAAGAGTAGTGATATTTGGAGCTGACTAGTACTAATAGATCCAACGACTTTGATGATAGCTGGAAAAAATAACTAGAATTTGCCTAGTTTTGAGAGATTCCGGGTGATTTAACACAGGGGTTCCACCTGTTCCCATCCCGAACACAGCAGTTAAGACCTGTGGTCCCCACAATAGTAATTTATTTGAATTGCCAAGATAGGGGTTTGCCCGGAATTATTTGTAGTAGAGAATTAGCTCAGCTGGGAGAGCATCTGCCTTACAAGCAGGAGGTCGGGGGTTCGATCCCCTCATTCTCTACCAAACCAAAAAATTTCCATATTATAATAGATATAATAGGCTTATTATAATGGTTTATATTTGTGCC
>JAUZJE010000022.1:0-5237 GCA_032886695.1 'Waltheria sp.' little leaf phytoplasma | reverse complement strand
ATTTCTTTAATTTTAGCTTCGTTTTTTTCTAAAGCTTCTTGGATTTTGGCTTTAGCTTCTTGGGTCAGGTCTTTTTGGTCATGAAGGTCTTTTAGTTCTTTTTCACATTTGTCTAATTCCCTTTCCCAATCTTGTTTTAACCCCTGGTAATTATTAATTGTGTCGCCATATTTATCAATCGCTTGGTCAATTTTTCCCATTAATTGGCCGTAATATTTAGAGGAGGGTTCTTTAGAGCGAAAGAAACAAAAATAAAGAAGACTAAATACTCCTAAAATAATGACAAAAGTAGGCAGAGGTTTGAACCCTGAAATCAAGGTAAAACGGGTTTTAAAGAAACTAACAACCCCCCAGACTGTAATTGCTATGATAACCCAGGTAAGGTAAGATTTCAAGTTAATTAAACCTTTTAAAACGTCTAAGGGTGATAACATTATTTCTCACCTCCTTCCGTGATGAATTGGTTTTCAATTTGTTCTAATAAAGTTAACTCAGGGGAAATCACGATTTGATAAGCTTGTTTCAAATCATCCTTATTAATTTCATTTCTTTGGTTTTCACCTGTTCCACGGTTTTGGGCAAAAATACTCACTGTCGTTTTTAATAAGTTTTCTAAAGTTCGATTGGCCTTTAAGAAATGTTGCGGTTCGGGTAAACGTTCTAAAGCTTCGTTAATTACTTCAAAGAGATAGTGTTTAGCTTCTTCACTATAAGGATTTTTTCTTTTTTTGATTAAGAACTCTAACATTTGTTGACGTTCCGCTTTATTCCCTGGTTTGATTTCAATATTATAGGTAAAACGTGATTTAATCGCTTCATCAATTAAATGGTATTGATTAGTAGCACCGATGACAAAAATAGGTTTTTGCGGGTTATTTTCCAAAGAAGTCATTTCCATTTTAAATTGGTTAACAACATTCGCGATTTCCGTGCCTGCTTCTAACAGTTTTAAATCCGTAAAAATAGTTTCACATTCATCTAAAAAGATGATCGCCCCCTGGCCTTCTTCGGCTACTAAACGAGCCATTGTAAATAAATCTTTGACCATTTGGGGAGCAACTCCTTTATATTTTTGGGAGAATAACGAACTATTGATTTCAAAAAAAGGTAAATGGGTTGCTTTAGCGATTGCCCGTGCGAAAGTAGTTTTTCCTGTGCCTGGACACCCATACATTAAAATCCCAAACGGAGATTCCACTTCCCCAATCCCTTGGTATTTTTCAGGTTTTTTTAAATAATCAATAAAGCCTTGTGCCGCTTTTAATTCTTCTTTAAACCCAATTAATTTATCAAATCCAATAAAATTTTGGGGGTCAGTAGGTTGAAAAAAGGTTTCAGGAGGCTGCGGCTGCGCGAGATTAGGGATATTATTGGCTCCCGTTGGGGCGGGAGCTTCAGCAGTTTTGTTCCCTTGGGTTTTTAAATTTTGAATTTCTTGTTCCGATTGCGCGATTTGCTGTTCAGTTTCGGTTAATGCTTGATGATGAATCCAAACATAAATCCCCAAAAAACAAGTAAAAAAACAAAAAATCATCGTTATTAATTGCGAGGTTGTTGTTGTTTTTAGTTTACTCATCTAAGCCTCCTTTCGGAAACCCCCAAGCCGTGTAGCTTAGTGGGTTTCTTTTGCGATTAAGCGGTTTGAATAATTTTATTTGTAATAGTTTGACTGCCGCCACCCATCGCCTTGCCATTTTGATCGACTAAATCATAGTCCATGATTAAATTTAAGCGCGGCTTTTGAGAATCAATAAATTGTTTTTGTTCTAATTTGATTTGAATGTTAATGGGATTTTTTTCCTCCAGGACTACTCGTTTAGTGTCATCATAAACGACCCCATTATTTTTCATTTCTAAATTAAAGTATTGTTCGGGCTGAGCAAAAGTATTTTCCGTATCATATTTAGTGGTTATTTTAAGAAATAAGGGAACTTCGATGTCAAAACCATTTTTAGTTAAAATGGCTTGATGATTTATATTAATAGTATGGGTATATTTGTGCGGATTTAAATTCGGGAAAGGGAGGGGAATTAAGGTTTTATCTTCGTTATTACCGTCTTTTCTTTGGACTTCGAAAAGGGGAAGATTATTTTTAGGCATTAATTTAATCTTCTCTTTTCTTTGATAAGAAAAATAATTAAATAGCGCTCTTAACCCCCCCCATCACCAAAAAAGCACAAATGATAATGGCTAAAATAGGAAAAATTTTATTTTTGATTTTGGAATTCATTTTTTTCTCCTTTTTTATTTGTTATTTTTTTGTTTAGTTAAAATTTAAAATTTTAGCGATGGTTTTGCCATCGGGTTGATAAAAAATGGCTTTCACTTTATCACTAGTTAAGGGGTTATATTCGATTATGACTTGGATGGTTTGGCCATCAGCGTAGTAGCTGGTTTGCCGAATTCTTCCTCCTGTGATCGGGTCTGATTCCACGATACTATCGATGGTTTGGTTATCTTTTTGAAACCACGTTGTTTTAATGAGAACCCCAGTGTGAGGGTCAAATTCGCTCACGTATTTGTTTTTTGGTAGTTTACTATTTTTAGGGCGTTCGTCAAAATAGGTTCCACGGTAAATTTCGGTCATCGCGTCACTCATATTTAATAAATTCCTCCTTTTTTTTGTATTTCAATGAAAAAGACCCTTTTTCAAGGGTCTTTAAATAAATTAACTTTTATTTATTTTTTTTATTATTTTCATCGTTAGAATTAGTTTTTACGTTTTTAACTTCTTTTGGTTTGTCATTTTTCGCTTTATGAGACGTTAATTCTTGAAATGTTTTGGGCTCATAATTGACAAACGGAATTCTTTGTTCACAAAATTGCGTAAAAATTGCCAAAAGAATGAAGAAAATAATGAAACTATCTCGCATCCTGCTAAACCAATCTTTTTTTGGCTTAATATTGTTAGTTTCTTTTGATTCCGCTAGTTCGTTAGCTCCTGGGGCAATGGTTTTATTTAATTCATCATCTTTGATGTGGTTGGTTGAAACCGTGTTTGTTTGTTTTTTTGTTTATTTTTTTTATTTTCATTATTAGTAAACCTCCTTATTGATTTTGTTTTTTTATTCATTTGTGAGCCTCCTGGCTTTTTTTATTTATGCATTTTTTCTAATTCGGTCTTAATTTGTTTTAGTTCTTGATGGGTTTGCTCGATTTTGGCTAACAATTCTTGACGTTGCCTTGCTTTTTCAAACTTTTTTTGTTCTAATAAAACCTGTTTTGGCGATTTAAAAAACAAACCCATAATAATATTTTTGCAAAAAATAATTATATTACTCAATAAATTAAAAAAAGGTTTAAAGCCTGAGTAAATAAAAACCGCGAGAAAAACCGTGGTCATCGTTTCATAGCGACGTTCTAGAATTTCGGGGTTAGCGAAATCTTTAAAATATCGCGCGAAGAAAGTAAAAATTGTTAAAAGATGAACCATTTTTTAGTGACTTTACTTATTTTCTTCGAGAACTAAAGTTTTTACTTCTTTTTTCAAACTACTCGCGACTTTAAAAGTAATGCGGGTGACAGCAGGAATTTTGATTCTTTTTCGCGCGTTCGGATCGAAGCCGATATGAGCAGGACTAGTTTTTAAATGAAAAGCCCCAATTTGGGGTGAAATAACCACTTTGGGTTGTTCAGTGGTAATAGCTTTGATGACTACTTTTTCAAAAGCATCGTAAAAAATTTCGGTATTGGTAATAGTCGTCTTTGTTAGACGCGCAATTTTTTTAATTAAATCTTTTTTAGAAATATATTCTTTTTCTTTTGTTTGATTTGTTTTATTTATTTCGTTGGCCATAATAATCTGCCTCCTTTTTTTGGTTTAATTTATTTAATTGTTTTTGAGAATAGCCAAAATTTAATAATTGAAAATCACTATACGCCGCTGCTTTTAATTCTTCTAAAGAAATACCCGCGGCTTGGATTTCTTGGGCGTCTTTGAACCCAATTATTTCAACAATTTTTAATCCTAATTTTTGAAACCATTTTTTTTCATTTTTTTCTCCTGGTTTTTTTAAAACTTTTTTTGTTTAAATTAAATTTTTTTATGGTGGTAAGGTAGGGAATTGAACCCCATTCCGAAATCAATACTTTTTTTATTCTACCGCTTGATCTTTTTTAACCTACTCACAACGAGCAAGTTTCCGAACATACAACCTCCCCTTCTTTATATTTCTGATTGACGGTTCCGTATATTTTTTTTTTTTTTTATATAAACCGCATATGTTTTTTTAATCACCACGAAATTTTAACCATATACTTTTTTTTTAAAGTTGCGATCTATAAAAACCAACAAAAGGAAGTGAAAGTAAAAAAAGAGTTGTATTTTTTTAATCTAAAAAATGTCAATCTTTTCAATATAAATGATGGTTTGGCGTATGTTCGGAAACTTGCTCGTTTGTTTGTGAGCTATTCACGTTTTTTAAAGATTTTTTTGAGTTTTTTTAAAGCTTTATTTTTTATCCTTTCGACTTGTGTTTTTGTTAAATTTAACATTTTTGAAATATCAAAATTTGAATAGGTAGGTTGATGATCATGGTTGATATTTCCCAATGTGATCCCAAATCTAAAACAAATAATTTTCAATTCTGTGTCACTTAAATTATTTTTTAATTTCTTCATCAAAAGTTCATGTTTTACTTCTCTTAACCAATATTGATGAGGATTTAGAAATAGGGAAACTGTGAAAGGGGCGATTTCTTCTCGGAATTTCTCGTTATCAGATTTTTTTTCTTCTTTCATTTTTCTTCGGGGGATGGAAGGAGTATGACTTTTCCTAATTAATTCGCTTAGATCGAATTTGATGATCTCAATTGCGTAATTCGTAAACGAAGACCCAATATCTTCATATTTTTCAAGAGCTTTTAACAATCCTAATACCCCTTCTTGGAATAAATCTAGTTTTTCAATTACTTTAGGGTAATATTGAAAACTATGTACTATTTTCCAAACAAATTTTTCATAATTTTTAATAATTTCATTTCTGATTGTGAGATTTTTTTTGTCTTTTAAAAAAAGAGCAAGCAACTTTTCTGTTTCTTCGGGTTTAGTTTTTTTTAAAATTAATTTTTTGATCATTTTTCTCCCTTCTATATTTGGGGAGAGGTTATCTTTTTTTAAAAAACAAAAAAAGACCAATTTAAAATTGGTCTTGATTATTAATTCTTTCTTTATTTTTTTATTCCATGTTACCAATGTAACCTCTTCATTTAGTTGTGTAGTGAATGGGGAGCAGTGCG
>JAUZJE010000021.1:0-5713 GCA_032886695.1 'Waltheria sp.' little leaf phytoplasma | reverse complement strand
TCATAATTTAGTTTACTACACGGCTCGAACGCGGATTAATCTGGATGTGGAAGGTTTAAAGGTGCCGACTCCCTCGGGGAGCCCATCCAAAATACCGCCATAAATATGGTGACTCATAACTCGTAATTTAGTTTACTATTCGTCGTGTATTTCTTGCATGTTGTATCAAAACTTCTTACTTTTTCCATTAGAAAGTTTTAGACACTCTTTTTCCTCTTATATTCGATATTTTGTGTGGAGTTCTAGCTCTAAATAAAATATGAGATGGGTTTTTAACGAAACATTTTAATATATATATATATAAAAGGAAGTTTTACATTTTCTTATTGTGTTTTGATTTAATGGCAATATAAAAAAAATATAGGACATTAAAATTTTAAGTTCAAATCCCAAAAATTTCATGCCTTTCAATCTTTTCAGTTGCTTTCAATCTTGTGGTAGAATGCATGTGATTTGATAATTGTAATGGTTATGTGTTATGTGTAGATATGCTTTCAAAAAGATTGAATTGAGGCATTAATTGATTCACATGTGTTAATTAAGGTCAAATGCGAATTTAGTAAGGTTAATTTATCTGTTAAATTAGTAGAATTTACATTGGTTAAAGAGGAAGTTAATAAACAATAATGAAAGAGTCTTCAGTCTAAACTGTACTTCAGAATTGAGATTATAAGATGAAGAAAGAGGGTAAAAACCTTTCTTTTTTGGCTAAAATCTCAAATAACCCCATGAACTTTCAAGAAAAGTCGAAATAAGTCATTATTCTTTCAAAAAGCCCAAATAAGTCCTCAAAGTTTTCGAGCGTCGCCATCCAAGTCCTATTGCCGTTACGCTCACAGCGACTGAATACACGCGCCGTGAAAGTCCATGTAAGCGCCAGGTGGCATGCCACGTCATTCCAAGTAGGATTTAACGAAAATAAACAAATAAATAAGTAAATTAACGTAGGCTCCAAAAAAATAAAAGAAAAATGTAAAAAAAAAAAAGTAATTTGCCCCTCTTTAAGTTACTTCGACAGTTATAATTGAGGAAATAGGGTTCATTTCCAATTTTCTTTCTTCTAATTCATTGCTCTGTTGAAGAAATTGGGAAGAAACTGGGATGAGTTCATCGACGTCGTCTCGGATGAGTTCATCAACGGCGACATCAAGGCCGGCAAGGAGATCGGCAAGGAGGTCGGCAAGGTAAAGATAAATTCTAAAATTTTTTGGGCTTTGAGTTCATGTATGTTCAATAGGGTAATTGGAAGTTAATCTGTTTAGGGATTTAAGTTCTTACGAGCTGATAACTTCAAGCTACAAAGTTGAATACGAATACGAGGGTGAGCCACGGTTTTGCGGTTGTCCACTGAAAGCACCTAGAAGGACTGCATGGACAAGGCAAAATCCAGGGAGAAGATTTTATGGGTGTGGCAAGTATCCTGTAAGTGTTTGTGAAAATGTCTTCATTGTTTAATTCAATATGCACTCTAATTAATCTCCTAAATAATTGTGTATATAGGCCCAGGGGTGCACGGAAATTCAATGGCATGATCCAATCGTAAGTGACAGATCAAGGGAGATTATATGGGAGCTGATACATAGGGAGAGAGAACTAGTTGATGAAGCTGTTTGGTGGAAGGATGAGGCCATGAAAAAGTCGGAGGAATTGATGAATGTTGTTGAAGAAAATGCAGTCCTACAAGCTGAAGTTAATGCTTTGAATATGAAAATGGAAGAACTGAGTGTATTGAATGCAAAAACAACCAATGTTGATTGTGGTAGGAAGTGTATTAAGTATGTAACCTGTGTTTTGGTGATGTTTTTGGCTATTTTTGTAGCAAGAATGATGTAAGCTTTTATGCAAGAATGAAGGGTGTGTTAGGCAGTGAATGTAATATCTAATATGTCATTTGGAAACTTCAATTCAATGAAATGGCATATTTTGGTAGTTGATTAATACCTATTGCCAAAGAAATTTAGTTGAAACTAGGATAAGTCAACAAAAGTGAATGCATTAATGTACTTAAATCTGTTTATACATGCTAAACAGCCAGATCTAAAGCTTGATTATATTATCAAGCTGAGGCTACAAAATGGATCTGTAACTGGAGCTGATTACATTCACTAATTAAAACTAAACAACCTAACCAAACTAATAAGTCCAAACAGAGATGTCCAACTAGCAAAATAGAACAGGGTGAAGAGAATCTTTGAACATGCAAGTTCACATCATGCTTTTGTTCCTCTTGGAAGAAGCACTTTCTTGTGTCCCTATTCCACCATCAGCAACACCTTCCTCTCTTGTCTTTTTCCTTCCAACTGACAGGACTTGTTCACTAGGTCTGCCAGGCTGAAAAAAAAAAAGGAAATGATTAAAAACTCAAATGTAGAAAAACACATATGTAATTTAAATCAATTACTAAAAATCAGAACTTACATTGAAAACTTGTCTGCCTGTTTCAAGGTTGGTGTACAACCCAATGCCCTCCATTTTCTTCCTCTTATTACTTCTCATTGAAGAACCACCAACAGCAGATTGAAGTGATTTGCTCCTAGGTGCACCCAGACTTTCCCCAGAGAGTGATATAGTTCTTCTTCCAGTCACAACAGATTTACCCCTTGACCTTGGGCTGCTTCGAATAATAGGTTCACCTTTCTCCTTTGCAGTGGACCTTGTTGAAATTTGAGGAGCAACTATAACAGGTGCAGAAGTGGACCTTGATGAAGGTTGAGGAACAACTGGAACAGGTGCAGAAGTGGACTTCGTTGAAGGTTGAGGAGCAACTGGAATAGGTACAGAAGGGATTGGGGTAGATCTGTGTGCTGCTTTCACAGAGGCAGCTGGTTGACCATCATGTACACCTGCAGACATGGAAAATGAACCACTTGCAAAACCAGACAGATTAGCAGCAGCAATATGAGCTTGTTTAGAAGTTTTTGCCCTTGTTGATGCTTCACAGTGTCTAGGTTGGTTTGATTTTTCACCCAAACTTACAGAAGCTTGGTTCACTTGGGGGATGTTCATGTTTGGAGGAGGTTGTTCTTGTTGCTGTTGCTGTGTAAAAGGAACAGAATAAGCAGAAAAAACAAGAAAATAAAGCAAAGGTTATTAAATAAGGGTTTAGGGTTTATAGAATTTACCTCATTGCCCTTACTCCTAGGACAACCTCTTTTATTGTGTCCTTGCTGTTGACAAAGAGTGCAAGTCATGACAGCACCCTTTCTACTAATTACTACTGGTCCAGGCTGCCTTTGATTCTTCTTGGGCTCATCTGGGTCCTTCCTCCTAGCTACTTTGGGCCTCCCTGGTAGCTTCTTATATTTTGGGCGCTTGACTGGCTGCAAATCAACTCTGGGCCAGTCCTTCATGCAAGGCATGGGCTGTAACACATTCCCATATGCTTTATCATACATATCTTTATAATACCAGCTTGAGACAAACTGTGAGATATTGCTCATTTGGTTGCCATCAAGTCTTCTGATTGCACAGATTGCATGTGCACATGGTATCCCAGTCCTTGTGTACCTCATACAACTGCATTGTTTAGCTTCTAAATTCACAACATATTTATTTGGACCTTGAGTAACTTCAAAACCATCTCTACCATTAAATACCACATAGCAATTGGAAGCATGCTTTCCATTTTCATCAATCAAGTCCATGATATCTGGGCCTATTAACCCTGTCCACTTCTTACCTGCTTCCATCTTTCTAGCTATTCTTTCCATCTGCTTTATTCTTATTTCTTCCAACAAGCTTATTATTGGAAGCTTCCTAGTTTCTTTCAGAACCTTATTGAATGACTCTGACATGTTGTTCTCTATACTCTCTACCATAGAGTATATCCTTTGATGAGCCCTGCAAAAATGTTGTGGACCTTGTGTTTGAAAGTCCTCTGCAGCAGTGGGACTATAAGCCCTTAACTCTTCCAATCTCTCTTCATATACCCTGACTGTGCTAGCAGAAACTACGTCCCAGAACAACTGCTTCATGTGTTCTCCTCTGTGGCCCTTTTTTTGCCAATTGTTATGAATATGTCTAACACAATATCTGTGCTCTGCATTTGGCAAGAGAGTTTCAATAGCTTTATCAAGTCCCTACATCTCACAACAAGCAAAGCAAATAGTTAATTTACACATATTAACTACTATATGAATGTAAATAAACCGTAAGAATTGAAGCATAAGATAAGATAAAATGTTACCTTCTGTTTGTCTGTCATGAATGTCATTCCATTGCCACGTTCAAGATTGAGATCATCCCTCAACAGCTCCAAAAAGAATGTCCATGAGTCATAACATTCAACCTCAACTACAGCCCAAGCTATGGGAAACAATTGATTATTTGCATCTCTGCCCACAGCAGTTAATAGCTCTCCCTTTATAAAACTCTTTAGAAAACAACCATCTAATCCTATAAATGGTCTACAACCAGCAAGAAAACCCCTTTTCAGAGCATCAAAACACACATAAAATCTCTTAAATACTGGTTCTGAGTCAGGAGTAGCTTTGTCAACTTCCATTTTTACAGTGCTTCCTGGGTTTGTTTGCCTAATTGCTTCTGCATACCTCCATAAATGTGCATATTGTTCTTCATAATTAGCAACAATAGTGTCCATAACATGTTTTTTCACTCTCTTTGCCATGCTAAATGTTATATCAACATTGTAATCAGCTTTGACTGCATCCTGCAAATCAACAGGCCTCATGCTAGGATTTTTAATTATCCTATCCATATACACATCAACTAATATACTTTGTGACGCCCTTCGATTTTTAAAAGACAGGTTGCAACTATGCTGAGGGTTAAACTTCCTAACTTGGAATGACTTTAGATGTTTCACATATAACCCATACAAATAAAATGGACAGCCTGCATTATCACACTTAGCTCTGATACAATCATTCTCATTTTTAACATAAACTATTGCCCTTCCTGTAGTCAAAGCTAATAATCCAATTGCTTTTCTAAACTGTCTTGTACTTGCAAACACCATTCCTGCCTCTATGATAGGTTCACCTCTACGGGGAGTGTAACTAGGATACCGCGGCTGCTCATTATCTGAATCTGAATCAGGTTCACTAGGGATATCAGTAAGAGGGAATCTACAAACATCAGAATCATAATATGGTGTAGCGTACCCATCTTCCCTACCATTATCATTCTCAGCATGCTCAGGGTTAGGCTGTGGATAAGGCTCAGGGTGAGGCTCAGGTTGAGGCTCAAGGTGAGGCTCAGGGTGAGGCACAGGGTGAGGCTCAGGGTGAGGTTCAGTCTCAGTGTTAGTTTCTGTATGAGGTTGAGGGTCAGGGATCAAGTTTGATTCAATATCATCAACTTCAGGCTCAATTACAGTGGTTCTTTTCCTGGACAAACTCTCAATTGTTTCCCATATTTCTTCCTCACACTCTTCTCTAAAGTTTTCAACATTAGGATAGTATACATCTTCTAAACCTTTCCCACCAGCATCCTTTGAACCCTTCCCACCAACATCACAATCACCTTTTTTAGCATCATAAACACCTTCTTGAGCATCACAACCACCAGCACACTTCTCATTCACTCTGACAGTACCTACACCATTCTCACCATCACCTACAGCCTCCACATCATCATATTCACCCTCCATTAAAATTAAAAATTTTAATATTTTATTAGCAGGTGTTAATATCGACAAGGAAGTAATTTTATATAATCCTAATTTATTAGATAAATCTTTGGTTCGTTATTA
>JAUZJE010000020.1:0-7155 GCA_032886695.1 'Waltheria sp.' little leaf phytoplasma | reverse complement strand
TTTTTTAAAAAACAAAAAAAGACCAATTTAAAATTGGTCTTGATTATTAATTCTTTCTTTATTTTTTTATTCCATGTTACCAATGTAACCTCTTCATTTAGTTGTGTAGTGAATGGGGAGCAGTGCGCTCTTTCGAGAACCTTTTATGTATTGCTATATAATTGGCTGTTATTCAGAGGTTTTATTTATTTATTTTTTTGAAATTGTTTCTTTGTTGGTTGGTTTTGAATTGATGACATCTTTTGCAGAGTGCCAATGTTTCTTTTTATTCAAGATACTTTGCCAGTTACGATTTCGTACTGTTTTCGTATGGTGAATTTCCAATCTACAGTCTTTGGTTTGGCACAGTTCACATTGTTCCGCTTTTAAGCGATCGGTGAGATGAGTTCTTCCAAGATAAATATGGGTATTGGGGATTATCTCAGGGTTTATCCCTTTATAATTTCTCATCCTTTTTATTTTCTCCCAGTTATCCTCTGGCCAAACTTCGTATTTAGGTTTATCCTTGGTGGTGTATTTTACCCCCCAAGAATTCCCCATGTTCAATTTCTTTCGAACTCTGGCGAGCGAGGTTTTTTCTTTACTCGCTAAGGTCTTTAAACATGAGTACTCAGCGATATATGCTAGTTTCATTAGTTGGCTTAGATTTTCTCCATAGGCGAAATAGCGGATTATTCCCTCTACCACGCGTTTAAAGGTACGGATTATTTCTAATCTGTCTCTGTAAACGGTTTGGGTATCATGAGTAATTTTTCCCTTTTCCGTCAATTTATAACATCTGTTGTTAATTTCCTCTTTGGAGATAAATATTCTCACTTTTCCGTTGAGAGTTTTTTTGGTTGTTTTTTTCTTGATGTCTGCTGCTGTTGGTTTTACTTTGATCATATAGGATAAAAACCTTATGCCTTTGGTTGCGGTAACAATTTTAGACTTATCATAAGCTATTTCTAGTTTTAAGTCTTTGAGCCAGTTGACTATTTTGTTTTTCATTTCCTCAGCTTGTTCTCTTGTTCCCGTACATCCAATAATGAAGTCATCAGCGTAACGGATGTATTCCACTCTTATATTTGGATTTAGGTTAATCGTTGTATTTACCTTAGTGTCTTTTTTATTACCTTTTCTGTTTATTTATTGCAATTTTCTATGTTTAGGGTTGTTCTTTTTGATTGGTATTCCTTCCGCTATTAGTTTTTCCATCCTCACATCAATTTGATTTAAGTATATGTTAGCTAATAGTGGAGAGATGATGCCTCCTTGAGGCGAACCCGAAAAGGTTTCTTGAAATTGGTAATTGTTCATTACTCCAGCTTTTAGCCATCCGTAGATGGTTTGGAGTGTTTTGTTCTTATGGATGTCTTCTCGCAATATTTCCATCAGTTTCTGATGGTCAATGGTATCAAAGTATCCTTTGATGTCTATTTTAATTAACCATTTCAGTCCTTTGAATCGTTGTTTAACGCGTTTGATGGCGTCGTGACAAGATTTTCCAGGTCTAAAGCCAAAGCTCCATTCTGAGAATTTTATTTCGTAGAAGGGGTTTAAGAGTTGGTATAACTTTTGTTGTTGTACGCGGTCAGCTATTGTTGGAATTCCAAGCGGCCTTTCTTTACCGTTTAATTTGGGAATAAATACTCTGCGTGCTGGTTAGGGTTAGTAATTACCTTCTCGATAATCGTTATTTAGCATGGTTAACCAAGCTAAATCTTTTTTATCAATGGTTTCATAGTCCACTCCAAAGGTTCCCGCTCCTTGGTTTTTCACAATCTTATTGAATGCGATTATGGTATTATCTAAGGAGTTCATTCCCTTTTGTCATTCCTTTTTTAGTGACCTTTTGTTTAAAGATACCTTCTGAATCCTCTTCAGTAAGTTCGAAAGCTTAAAAGAAGGTTTTAATTCTTCCTTAGTTGATTGCATTTGCATCAATCTCCTTTCTTCCAAACTGAATAATCACTATAAATCTGACTCTTTCGCCCTAGAGAGGTCGTTAACCTCCGTCGTGAGTGGGCGATTTTCATTATTATTCCAAATAATGTTTTACTCCACCGACTACTAAAAGTCTCTTTTTCCTTGTATCAATGGTCTTATTATTATTCCATCTTTTAACCGCTTAGGCGGTGATGTTTAGGAATCTGAAATTTCCGACATAAATCTACCTGATCGGGTTAGGTTCGCTTTCGTGGGTTCCGGAGGGGGCACTGCTGCCTTTTTTCCCCCATGTCAGTTCCTTATATGCTTTATTCATCTAAGTACATTCCACGAGACTCCGAAGTGACCGCTTAGGCGGTTGCTTTTGGGATAATTCATGAAGTTGTAAAACTTAACTTTATGAAATCTTCGGACACCCAGTAATCATTAACTTTCTGAATGGTTTTATTCCTACAATATTTTCCGCGATTAGGGCGTTTCAGCCTTCTCCATCTCTATAATTCGTCTGGCGGTCTCATCTTGGGTAGTTAATTTCCCTCAATCCGCTTTAACAATCTGCTGTAACTCCCCATTATTTCGTTTGGTGAGCCGATTGTTTGACGTCTCAACATTATCCTAGTTGAGGCAATTGGTTAGATTGCTTTCTTTATGCGTGTGTTTCCGCCCTGTTTGTAATAATATTGAGTTCCATTGGTGATACCTATTATTGGAGCTTTTATTTTTTTGGTATATTTTTCAGATTGTAGAAAAGTTTTTTTCAACATTAAATAATTTATATTTTTCAACTTCTAAAACTAACAAAGGATTTAAATTTTGGTCTTTTAAAATATAATCAGCATTCTTCTCTTCTTGTGCGACATTACAATAAGGTGAAGAATGATCTAAATTCCAACCTAATTCTTTTAATTTTGTAGAAATTTTTTCTCTTATCATTTGTTTAGATATCATTATATTTCTCCTTTTTTATATATTAACCAGCGAGAATCGTCCAATTGATATTGGGTTTTTTCGTCTCATTACAAATTTTTATTTTTAAAAAATAAGTAAAAAGATGGTTGAATTTCTTGGAGTAAAGTTTCAGCGTAGACAACAGAAATAACAGAACCATGTGGTTACGCTTCAATCGGTTCCGAAAATAAAACTTAATTATATTTAGTTAAATAATAACTTAAGCGTAATAAAGTAATTTTTGGATTTTAGTCTAATGATTGTGTCTTTGATGAAAAAAACTGAGCAACATCGAAAACATTCATTTTATTTTGTCCATCTATAAACACCTTTTTATTTTTTTAAATATATTTTCATTTTAACATATTTTTTTAAAATTTTTAATTGTTCTTTTCATGTGATTAATTTGATTTTGATTTATTGAAGTTGTTGTTTCATTTCAAAACTTCTTTTTGTTTTTTATTGATTTTGTTCATATTTGATAAAAAGTTTGTTTAGAAGCCATTTTTTTAACGTTAGGTTTATTTCTTTTGTTAGTTTATGAAAAAAAGTTTTTTTAGATTTTGAAGCAACATTTTTTAATCCTTTCTCTTTTTTGAATAGCTTTTAAATAAAAAAGATTCTTGTTTAAAAGTCTGGTTATTTGGATAAGTAAATATTGTTAAATAAAAAAAAGACCCCCCTTTTTGAAAAAAAAGGGGATCTTATTATAAATAAGACAATTTTTTATGTTGATAATAATTTTAGTTATTTTCATCATTTAAATCTTGTAAAAAGATTTTATAAGTTTTTAATTGTTCTTTTTGATTATCAATTAATTGTTTATGATTTTCTTTTAATTTTGAGAGTTTTTCTTTTTGATCATCACTGATACTTCCTTGTAATTCTTTATTTATTTTTGTTATTTTGGTTGCATTATCATAAATTTTCTGTTTTAAATTAATTATTATTTCTTCAATGGTGAGGTTTTGATGAAAAGGTTGATTACTACTAGTTCCTGCAAAGTTCGGATCCATTGCCATAATTTGATTAATATTAATTAAAGCAAAAAATCCTAAAAAAATCATTACAAATAATGGTAAAAAATATAATTTATTTTTTATTTGTATCATTTTAACTTATAACTCCTTTTATTTATCCCTCGGCCGAGGAGATTTTGTAGAGAGAGTAGATAAAGTTTAATATATTATTTTTATATTCTTTTTTCATTTTTTCATAGCTTTCTTCTAAATCTTTTTTTTATTTTTTTATTATTAGACAACATTTCTTGGTATTTTCTTTAGATTGCTTCTAATTTACAAATTTTGAACTTCTATTTTAACGATTTCACCAACTATTTCTAAAATTTCAGCTTGGAGATTTTAGCTTCTTTAATTTTTTAATCTATCAACTACTTTTTCTTTGATTTCTAGTTTTTTTCTAATGATTTTTTGTTGTTTGAAAGATGTTATTTACGGAAGAATAAGATTTAATTATAATTGGGTGTTTATTAAATTCTTTTTTGCACTGATGACACCTTTTTCTTTATTTAAATAACCTAAAAATCGAACCCCGACTCTTTTTAAGTTTTTTGATTTCTTCTTGTTCTCGTTCTGATAAATCAGTTGGTATTAAAGCAGGATTAATAGGTTCGGTAAAAAGATAAGTATTTAATTTGTTCTACACAGGTAGCAGTTGTGTTAATTTTTGGGATCGATTGCGTTTCCATAGAACGTTTTAGTCTAGGAATAGTTGGTACCACTTCAGAAGGTTAACGATTCTGGTGAAGATATTAAGAGGGTGTTTCTTTTTGATTTTGAAACCAGAAATAACAATAAACAACTCCGCAAATGGTATAAGAAGGAAAATAAAAAACCATTTTTGGAAAAAATTTGATTGCTTCATCACGGAATAAACTTTTTTAATGATAGTGATAATCAAATATAATAATTATCAATATTATACATTTTTATTAATAAAATAATTAAATAAAAAAATAATTATCAATTTGTTAAACTAATCATTTCGAGAATTTTTTCAACTCGTTTTATTTGTAAGAGTTGCTAAAAACGCACATAATTCGGATTTTTTTATTTTAATTGTTCTTTTATGGTATCTATTTTTTCATTTTTATCTTTTAATTCTTCTTCTAGATTATTTTTATTTTTAAATAAATCTGAAGTATCCGAAACTTCTTTTTGTTTCGCAATAAGTTATAGTTAAATAAAAAAAGACCTTGAAAGGTTTTAAAATTTAATATTTTTATTTTTTTTGAAAAAAGGGGTTTTTTTAGTTTTAAATAGAAAAAAATTTTTTTCTTAACCAGTTAAGTTTATTATTTTTTAAAAAATAAACAAAAATAACCAATAATTGGTAGCTTTATTTTTAATTACTTAAAAAAAACGTTGTGTAGTAAACAGGATGCAGCGCGCCTTGCGAAAAGAGCTAATATGGATTGGTAAAAAAATCTTATTTGTTTACCCAGACCCTTGCGAGGGTCTTTTTTATTTACCCTCTTTTGGAAAGGAAACCAAAAACTATGTTCATTAAATAAAATAAATGGTTTTAATTAAAATGAAAAAGGTAAATATGTTACAATGTTGGTATATTCAAAAATGTTAAAAAGAAAAAAGAACCGATGATTAAAATTGATGCTGATTTCAAATTAACTGATTTCCACCTACATTTCAACCCTGTCCGTCGAATTTTATCTCTATTTAAAGATAAACATCATAATGATAAAGTAAAAGAAGCTGAAAATAATAAAAGAGTCAGCTCTAACTGGTAACAAAATGATACCAAATGCCAATATATTAAAAAAATTAAAGGAGATTTAATTAATTGTTTAAAATCAAAAATAATTTATTATTGTTATTTAATTTATTTGCTTTCTTAGGATTATTTCTATTAATTGCTAATAACCAACAAGTAACGGGGATGAATAATAATGATGCATCTAAAAATAATTCAGTTGTTGATAATCATATAGATGAATATAATACTTTTAGAAACTTATTATTAAACCAAGGAAGAATATCCCAACAATTGATTCATGCTCTTTTTAATCATAGTTCAGAAACAGAAATTAATTTTTTGTTAAATCAAATACAACAAGTACACCAACAAATAATAACTTATCAACAAAGACAATTAAATAATCAAGAAAGAATGTTAAGAAATTTTAATAATAATATGACAAGAATTCGATTGGAAAGGGAATATTTATTGTTAAAACAAGAGATGAATTCAGCCATTAATAATACACTACTTTGTGTTTCAGAAGAGAAAATAAATAACTTAAGAAACATTCAAACAAGAATAGATCAAAATCAAAGACAAATAAATATCATTAGAAATCAAATAAAAAATAATCAAAATCAACCAAATAATCTTAGAAGAATTTAAAAGAATTAAATTTTAATCCCAACCCCCAGACCCTTGCGAGGGTCTTTTTTATTTACCCTCTTTTAGAAAGGAACCAAAAACTATGTTCATTAAAAAAATCTTTTCCTCTTTACCTAGTAATCTCCTCTTATCATTATCACTTTTACTAGTATTGATGCCGATAATCACTATTGATTATGTTATTAAATTCTATCTTTTCACTGTGAAATTTAGTATCAACCGCTTAAAACAAGGAATAGTAGTGCGATTTTATCGTTATTTAACTACTAAGAACCCCCATCATCATGTGGCAATTCTTTAATCCTTGGTTCGCACTGCACCCTTATTTTGTGACAACTTTTAATAATATTAATGATCATCTCGATCGCTATTTAGTTGGGAAATATCTCAGCTTTTCTCGTGAACAAAACTTTTTTTAACTGTACCGTTTGTTGAAAATTAAATTTTAATAAAAGATATGGATAGATTGTCTGCGTTTTGAGAGTTTTATTATTCTCTATTACCTAAGTTGCTTAGTCCTCAGCTTACCAAAATTACGAAAAACTTGTTCTAAAAGCGCTTTTTGTTCTGCAGTAAAGGGGGAATGGGTCATTCGGGAACTAAAATCAAAATAAGCTTGATTTTGAAATTCTTGTTTTAAAGTTTAAGCATAAACCACAGAAATAATAGGACCATAGGGCCAGGCTTCAATCGGTTCCGAAAATAAAATTTGATGATATTTAGTTAAATAATAACCTTGGGCGTAATAAAGTAATGCTTGGATTTTTATTTTATTTATTTTTTTCTCTTTAGTGACAAAAAACTGGGCAATATCAAAAACGTTGATTGGTTTATTATTGTTCATATTTAATACTCCTTTATAAAGTTTTTTTGTTTCAAAAATCTCGAAAGAGC
>JAUZJE010000019.1:0-7300 GCA_032886695.1 'Waltheria sp.' little leaf phytoplasma | reverse complement strand
GTTTGGATCATATTGGCCAGACTCAAATAAAAACGGGTGAAACGATGGACTTGGGGTTCATGGAGAAACAAATGACGGATAGAAGCCCCAATCGTGCTACTCCCTAATCCTTGGTAAATCTGATGTTTAATCTGGGCTGGGATTAATTTTTGGTGAAGAGCGGTGATGAGGGTGGTTTTGCCACTGCCATCTAAACCTTCAAAAACGATTAATTTCATCATGGTTTCTCCTTTTTTTTAAATAAAAAAGACCCTTCGGAAAGGGTCTGAAAATAAATTCCTTTTTTTAAAATAATTTCACTTTAGTTAAGGTTTTTAAATAAGTACTTTGGGCGAGTTCTTTTTTAGCGTTAGTTAATAAATTTAAATAAACTTCACTGGCTTGATTCATTTTTTCAATAAAAGCTGAATTTAAAGTGACTTTGACTACATGAAAAAAAGTAGCTGTGAAATAAACTAAAAAATAACTATATTTCGCTTGAGAACAAAACAGTTGACATTGGACTTGAGCCCAGTAATAGCGGGGAATGGTTTTTTCACAGGGATTAGCTAAAAATAACGTCCAAGTACTGGAAATCTGGTTATCGGCATCTACATAAGGGCATTTGATTTCTAATAGAGTGTTGGTTTGGTCATTATAACCATCTAAACTAGCGGAAAAACGTTGGTATTGATCGTCAATGAAAATAACAGGTTCAAAGGTTAGATTCAGTTGTTTTTCGATAAATTGACGAGCGATCGGTTCCATTTGATTACCATATTCCACGTATTTATTAGTTTGAAAAGTAGTGCCAAATAGTTTATCACGGACTAATTGTTCCCGAGTACGGAAGGGATCTAAACCTGTAATACTCCCAATTTCGGTAGCGTTAATATATTTTTGGCGATGGGTATACCAGTCTTTGGTTCGTTGTTCTAAATTAATTTTCATTTTTTTCTCTCTTTTCTTTTTTAAATTATTTGGTTCTTTTTTAATAATTTTTAATAATTACTTCTTGCGTTACCTGCGCTGCGGTCAGTCGACAATTAGTAGTTGTTGGCAGAGGCAAAAGGTGAAAGTCTTTAAACAAGGTAATTATTTTGGCTGAGTGGTAATTGGTGTATAACCATTTTACCTTGCGCTCATGAGCCCGTACTAAACATTGCTGAAGTCTTTGGTGATCTTCCCATGTGAAAGGTTTTTGATAAAAATTTTTATCTTTAATGCCTTCGCGCCAATACGGAGGATCCACAAAGATAAAATCATGGCTTTGAGTTTGATTGATAACTGTTTCGAAATCCCCATTTACCAATTTTAAATTTTTAACATTATTTTTGATTTTTTGGATTTCGGCTAAATCAATGATCGGATTTGTCAAGCGTTTTTTAAAGCCAAAAGATAGCTGAATGGTTCCATCAGCAAGATAGCGGAAAACACCCCGAAAAGCATATTTTAATAAAACATAAAAAAGGGCGCTTTTAGAAACGCTCAAAGCACTTTTATTAAATTTTACTAACAAATTTTTAAAGGCTTCTTTTTGGGTCTTTTGTTCTTTATGGGCAAATATTTGGTTTTCCCATTTCCCGACATAAACCCCAAACAAGGCGGGGTGGGCTAACAGATAGCGCTATAAGGCGATTAAATGTTCATCATTATCGTTTAAAATGGCGGTTGACGGCGTCAGGTTTTGGAATAAAGCGCCTCCTCCTAAAAAGGGTTCAAAATAATTATGATAATGAGCAGGTATATTTTTTAATAACAGGGGTAGCATTTTCTTTTTGCTTCCGATCCAGGGGATTTTCATTATTTAATTCCTTTCTATGAATAATCTGTGCCAGATATTAAATTTTTTTGTTTTTAAATAAAAAAGACCCTTTTTCAAGGGTCTTTAAAATTAATTAAATATTTATTTATTTTTTTCTTTGGCGTTGTCTAATAAAAAAGTAATCATAAAAACATCATAAATTAAACAAAGGAAACTATTTAATTTCAGGCCAAATTGAAAATTGACAAATAACGCTAATAAATTACTAATAATAAAAAAACAAGTGATAATAATTAAAACGTAATTTCGGGAACGAGGATGATTTTTAATTTTGCCAAAAAAGGTTTTGATTTGAGTTAAGATTTTTTTAATTTGGTTTGCCATTTTAGTTAGTTTACTCCTTCTTTTTTAATTATTTTTAAATAAAAAAGACCAACTAAAAGTGTTGGTCTTAAATGTAGATTTATTTTAGTTCTTGAGGTTTTTCTTAGCTACTCTTAAAATAACGCAGGAAAAGCGAGGGTTTGATGATACAGGCGGAAAATAATTTTTGGGGATGATAAGTTTTTTGCCAAGGGAGGTCGTTAGCAGGCTTTTGCCTAAGTTGCTTAGTCCTCATTTTACCAAAATCATAAAAAACTTGTTCTAAAAGCGCTTTTTGTTCCGCGGTAAAAGGGGCATGGGTCATTTGGGAACTAAAATCAAAATAAGCTTGCTTTTGAAATTCTTGTTTTAAAGTTTCAGCATAAACCGCCGAAATAATAGGCCCATAAGGCCAGGCTTCAATTGGTTCTTCAAATAAAACTTGATTATATTTCGCTAAAGAATAACCTTGAGCGTAATAAAGTAATCTTTGAAGTTTGATTTTATTTATTTTAGGAGCTTTATTGATAAAAAACTGGGCAACATCAAAAACATTGAGGGGGTGATAATGGTTCATCTTGGCTACTCCTTTTTGATTTATTCTAGTTCTTTAGGTTTGGTTGGGGGCGGGGTGGTGTTTAAAAAAATTTCAAAAGGTGGTAATTCTCTAGTATATACGATACACCCCAAACCACTCCCCAAAATATAAAATTCATCTTTTTGCCACCAACTTTTTTCATAATATTCATAATCATATTTTGTGCCCTTTTCATCGTAAAGGGGTTTATGGGAACAGCCGAATTTGTTACGGATTTGTTCACCGCTATATTCAAAACCAGCTTTCACAGGACAATGGATTAACCAACCAAATAAATTATTACGATATTTTTGGGCTTTTTCTTTTTGATACGTCGCGTTTTGACAAAACAAATGATAAATACAATCGTTAGTTTCAAAACGATGTTCCAGGCTCATGGTTTTAATAGGGAAACTAATTTTTTCCAGGATTTTTTTGAAGTAACCATCCTTGTAATTCGTATAAAAGTTATTTATTACAGCTGCTTCAGACGGATCCAAAGCGGGAAGAAATTTAGTGAATTTCCCATTAAGAAAATATTCCATTTCCGCAATTTCCTCGGAATAACCTTCAATAGTCGTTTCGCCAGGGAGATAACAAATCTTTTCGTCGTAATAATTATTTTTAACTAAAGGTGAGTCTTCGTAAAAACCATGATCCCGTTTCCAGTCCCTAATCGCTTGATAGGGGTTGGGGGCGTCAGGAAGGGTGATATGTTCTTCTTTTTTATGGACTTTAAAGCTAAAAAGATAAGCGTTTTTGGCACCGTTACTTAATTTTAATAAATCAGGGAGCGAGGATGAGGGAGCTTCTGGTAAAACGCGGATCCCCGCATCGAAATAAATAGCTTCGATTATGTCGTTTTCCCAAGTATTTTGTGAAGGCAAAGGCGCCACTAAACCTGTGGTAGGCGTAACGTTGTAACAACCTAATTTAATTAATTTCGGTTGATTGATGATTTGGTTTCGATTTAAATAATCATTGATGGCTTTTTCTTTACTTTCGCTGGCCATAATATTTAACTTGACTAAATGAATATTGACATTAGTTGGATTTACCAATTCTTGGGCATCCCAAAAGACAAAAGCTTCTTCAATCGCCATTTCATATTTTAAAAGGTCAGTTAAGGTGAATTCCTTATCTCCTTGAGGATATTGGATACAAAAAGGATTATTTCGCGATTTCAAATAAACTCCTAATAATCCTGACGAGGGATCTTTTAATTCAAAGAAAAAGAAATCTCGACCATAAGGGTTATAAGTGGGGTTATTCAACCCATAAGTAGAAGTTTCGATCTGAAAATATTTTAAAATAGTAGGAATACTTTGTTTAGTTAAAACAGGAATGTCATACCTTTTGAGAGAAGGTTGCGTGATTAACCACTCTTGTTTCATTGTTTGAGAATCAGCTATTTTGATTTTGATTTTATGGCGACAATGAAACCCCGTATCAGCTAAAAGTGGCGGAATGACATGAAAAATCATCAACCAGAATATGAGGACATAATCTTTACCGAAAGGGAATTTTACTTAATTTAACCATTATGTAACGACCTCCTTATTTATTAATTTATTCTGGTTTTGGTTCAGGGCTTTTAGTTTCGGTTGCATCACTTGGGTTAGTTAATTCCGCTAGGTTATCATCTAATTTAACTAATTTATTTAGGTCTTCCTCCATTTTAACCAATTCCTGCTTGTTTTTTTCGCTACCTGCGTCTAATTTTTGGCCGATGCGGTCAAAACCTTTCCCTATTTCGGTTAAATGTTGGTGTATTTTCAATACAAAATAAATGGTAACACAATTAATGATTATCAAAATCACACGCATTATTATTTTTTTTAAATTGTTCATATGATAAAAACTCCTTTGTTTTTTTAGTTAATAAGATATTCATTTATTAATGGCAATAAAAAAAGACTCTTTGTTAAAGAGTCTTTATAAGTTATGATTGAAATATTTTGTTGGTTCATTTAAACATTGTCTTTTCTCTCCACATTGGGGTATTTATTCTGATTTTGATTCAGGGTTTTTAGTTTCTGAGTTAGCTAATTCGTCAAGTTTATCAGCTAATTTAGCTTGTGTTTTGCGAAGGATTATTTTTAATTTAGCTAAGTTTCTCCTTATTTCTGTAAATTCCCGATTGTTTTCTTTTCTATCTTCATCTAATTTTTGGTTCACGCGTTCACACTTGTCCCACACTTTTGTAAATTTTTGGTGTATTTCGTTATACAGAGGTTTTTGGGAAAAACAAAGAGAAGTGCAAATAACGACAATGCTAACGCTAATGATTATAAAAACCACATTTATTTTTATTTCATCTAATTTGTTCATATGATAAAAACTCCTTTGTTTTGTTTTAGTTAATAAGTGCTAGTTAAATAAAAAAGACCTATACAGGTCTTAAAATTTCAGATTTATTATTTTTGTAAAAGAAAAAGACCCTCGAAAGGGTCTTAAAAAATAATAATATTTTATTTTAATTTTTATTTTTTAGAATCATCAGAATTTTTAGAAGAAGACCCTGTTTTTTGAGACTTAAGTGCTTCTTGTTGTAAGAATTTTAATATTTTTGGGTCTGATAACATTTGAATAATTGTATTCCGATCTTCTTCAGAATAATTTTCAAGAGTATTATATAATTCATAATATTGTGATATATTTTTTTTGGTTATTTTTTCTTGTTTACCTGATGAAGAAATTTCTTTACCTTTATCATTTTTTTTAGGAGCAGCCATAACTGGATTAATATTGATTAAGATAAACAATCCTAAACAAATAATGAAAAAGAATGGTAAAAGATGTAATTTGTTTTTTATTTGCATCATTTTAACTTATAACTCCTTTTTTATTCATCCCTCGGCCGAGGTGATGTCATATAGTTCGTTTAATTGAAAAATAATTGAATTTATACGTTCTTTTTTAGAAAATTCATATCTTTCTTCTGATTCTTTTTTTGCTTCTTCAGCCCGAGTTAACACACCTTGATAGTATTTTCGGTCTGCTTTTAATATACCAATTTGAGATTTTATTTCGGATATTTCTGTAACTATTTTTATTAATTCTTCTTGGAGTTTCTTGATTTTATCTTCATTAATTTTTCTATTAATTTTTAATCTATCAAGTTCTTTTTCTTTGGTTTCTTCTTGTTTTTCTAATTCTAATTTTTGTTGTTCCCAAAATGTTATTTGCGTAGAAATAAGATTTAATTGTGATTGGTATTCATCACATTTATTTTGTTCTTTGTTGATTACATCTTTTTCTTTATTTAAATAACCTAAACTTAATCCCCAACTCTTTTTAAGTTTATTAATTTCTTCTTGTTCTCGTTCTGATAAATCATTTGGTAATAAAGTAGGGTTAGTAGGTTCAGAAAAAAGATAATTTTTAATTTCTTCTAAACGAGCCGCAGTTGTTTTAATTTTTGGGATTGGTGGTTCTTCCTGAGAAAGTTTTGGACTATCAGAAAGGGGTTTTTCTATTTCAGTTTCTTCCGACGCTAATGTTTCTTTTTTTCGGGAATCCAAAGAAGATAAAGGGGGTTGGTTTTGATTAGTTCCAGGACGATTTTTACGAATCGCAATTATAATCGCGATTCCTAATATTAAAATAACCATTATTTCAATAAAATATTTTTGTAAAAAGTTTTTTTGATTCATTAATTTCGTAACCTTTCTGATAATAATAAGATTATTATTATCAAATTTGGAAATTTGAATACATATCACTATTATATAACTTTAAGAAAGAAATAATAAAACAAAATAATGATGAAAATTTATTTCATCATTATTTATTCATATTCGGTTGATAGAATCGAGCGTATTTTTTGTTTTTTTGTTGTTCGATGAAACGTTCTTGAGCACGAGCATAATTCGGATTTTTTTGTTTTAATTCTTCTTTTTTAGTGTTTATTTCAACATTTTTATTTTCAACTTCTTCTATTAATATATTTTTTTTTATTTTTAATTCATCAATACCTTTTAATTTTTCTTGTTTTTGAGTTAATTCTTTGATGATGGTTTCGTATTCATCAATAATGTTACGTCTTCTTTCTTTAATATCTCTTCGCAAAAATGTCGATTTATCTACTTCCATATCTAAATTATCTCGGTTTTGGCGTAGTTTATAATCAGCTATTTTCTTTTCATAATCTTTATAATCGGCATCGAGTTTGTCCAAATCACGGTCAATACGAGCACAAATAGAATCATAAGTTTCTTGTGACATCATTTTTAATGTGCCATCAGGATGACAAAGGAGTTCTTGTGCTAAATGAATTATGCGGTGAGTTTCATGAACAGCTAAACCTACTTTGGCAACAGTTCCTGCCACTTTTTTGGTAACTCCGCCACCTACTGCTTTCAACATCCCGCGACCTCCAAAAGCGTCCATATATAATTCTGCTCCATCCAAAAGGGCATCACGTAAATTACCAAAACTAAATTGATGTTTTTTATCCCAATCATCTAAAGCGGTTTTAGCGGCTTCCCGCACTGAACCCTTATTTTGTTACAACTTTTAATAATATTAATGATCATCTCGATCGCTATTTAGTTCGGAAATATCTCAGCTTTTCTCGTGAATAAAACTTTTTTTTAACTGCGTTATTTGTTGAA
>JAUZJE010000018.1:0-8539 GCA_032886695.1 'Waltheria sp.' little leaf phytoplasma | reverse complement strand
ATGAATTATTTAATTTAGTTAATAACCATTGATGATTCCAAAAAGAAGGAAATTGATTGATTATTTTTTTGATTTTACTTGGATTTTTTTGAAATAAAAAAGGATGTTGGTTGAATAAAATACTTTTCATCTGGCCAAAAAGATTTTCAATCACGGCGTTATCATGTGGGGCGGCTTTACGAGACATGCTGATTAAAAACCCTTTTTTAGTTAAAACTTTTTGTACTTTTAGAGATTGATAAACTTTGCCTTGGTCAGAATGAATAATACAAGGGTTTAAAAGCGATTTTACTCACTGTTTATCAGAAAATGAAAAATTAAATTTCTTATGTCAAACCTTAAAATAGTTATTATTTTACTTGTAAACAATATGGATTAACGATCACTGCTAATACTAACCACTTACAAAATAATTTTGCTGCTTTAAAGCCATATGAAAAATTATGTACCGATGTTTTATATTTACCTTATGGTAAAAGTAAACAAATGCTCTATCTGTCAGCGGTGATCGATTTATATAATCGGGAAATTGTCGCTTATCAATTAGTTGAACAAAATAATATCCCGTTATTCTTGGCCACTTTTCAACAACTCCCGCCATTAAAACGACCGGGAATTATGCATTCGGATCAAGGTGGCCAATATCTAAATCTCCAGATTAAACAATGTTTTTAAAAGCGCGTGGTTGGTAACAAAGTTATTTCGAAGCGGTTAAATCTCAACAAAATGGGGTGATTGAAGCTTTTTTTAGTACCTGAAAAACTGAAAGTTTTTATTTTGAAAAAAAACGCATTTAACCAAAATTAAAATCATTCAAATGGTCCAAAAGTTTATTACGCGTTATAATACCTGCCGCAATTTTAAAATACTTAAATTATTTTTTTGTTAATAATTTACATTATCAACTCCCGTAACCGCTATTCCACTTGAAATAACTTATTGCTCTCTAATAATTAATTATTATCCTTGGCTCTCTTGTGTAGAGGAATTTTGTTGTTGCTTTAAAAATTTTTTGGATGCGCAATAATCTGCCTATTATATAAATTATATATAAAATATATTTAATAATTTATATACTATGTATATACTTATACTAAATATTATTTATTTAAAGTATAAGCTTATACACTATACTTTATACTTATACTTTGATAAAATAAAGTTTATCATTTATTTGCTTTTAAATTAATAAAAAAAATTAAAAAAATGGATATTATTTAAAAGTGTGTTATCATAATGATATTAAGTTTAATAAATTCAAATTTTGTTTTTAGTTAAAAATAGGATCTTGAGCCAATTGATAGTTTAATTTTTTGTATTTATTGTTTTACAGACAGTATCACTTTTTGTATAGTAGTACATATGAAATCAAAAATTGTCTAAAAAAATGGAACAGCACAAAAGAAATTTTTATATGTTTTAAACATATTTTTTTCTTTCTAGATCAATAAAAAAGACCAACTTAAAGTTGGTCTTTCGACATAATTATTAAAAAATAAATGGTTAAAAAAAACAAAGGATAGGTTAAGGTTTGATTGGTGGAGGGGTAGTATCCCAGTAGCCAGAGAAATCATTACGAATCCAACCATCATCACTGCTACCAACAGTCATCTCATCTTTCCGACTGATCAAATCGAAAAAATTGTATTTCAAAAAAGTGAATCTATCTAAAACCCATACATCAAATAACCAACCTTCGTAGTATTTATAATATAAAACATTATCACAAAGTTTTCCATAATAAATACCTGTAACAGTATTATTACTATCAGAATAGAGTTTACAGTTGGTTCGACCTAATTTATTTCTGATTTCATAACCTGTGTATTTACCTGGTTTGAATAAACATTGGTTTCGCCATTGTTGAAGTGCAGTATCATAGTCTGTTTGGGTTTTAGGAGTTTGATTCCACGTAATAACTTTGGTAATTGATGAAAGACTTGGTGAGTTTGAACGTTGTGCTAAATAATAAATAACTATCATCATTAAACTAATAATAAAACTCGTAGTTAATACAAATATTTTTTTTGTTTTCCGAAGCATAAATTTTTAACCTTTCTGATAAAAAAAGACAATGTCTATGAAAAAAAATTATCTTTTCATTTTTGTTATTATATATTTTTTTATTTTTTTTACAATAAAAGCCCCCCATTCATTACACAATGTTTTCATAATTAATTAACAATAAAGATAGCAATTTTTCCTTATTTTTATTTGTTTTTGGTTTTTTTCAAATTGGTTAAATTTATTGAAATTTTTTTTTGGAATATTTTTTTTGTACATTTGAAAAAAGTTTTAAAAAAATAACAACTCACTATATATTTAAGTAAAGTACAAAATTAAAAAAAGTCGTTAACAAAATGAAAAAAATATTTTTTTTCATTTTTTTTGAGTTAAAATATGAACAAGAAAAAAAAGAAGAGGTTACAAAAAAATGGCGAATCATAGATAAATTGAATTACTACAATATACTTTAATTGATACTCCCCTCTTTTTTTAAAAAAAATGTTCTCCTCTTGGTTCAAGTTTATTGGAAATATTTCACAATGAACCCTTTATTTTGTGACAATTTTCAATAATATTAATGGTCATCTCGATATCTATTAATTAGAAAATATCTTAGCGGAATTGAAAGTGAATGACTTTTTCTGATTAGTTCTCTGATTTCAAATTTGATAACAGAAAACAGCATAGATGGTAAAATTATAATCTCAATCTTCATAATTATCAAGGCTTTCCTTAATCCTAAAGTCCTTTCTTGTTCTAAATTTTCACGGTTTACAAAACACGGATAATATTTAAATTTATAAACTAGTTTTTTTGACTAAAGGCAAATGAAGTTTAATTCATTGATCTCTTATTACTAAATTATTTTTATTTTTTAAAAATTCTTTAAATAATTTTTGTTTTAACATTCTATTCCTTTCTAAAAAAACATTTCTAGAAAAAAATAGGAAATTATTTTTAGTCTTTAAAAATAAAAAAAGACTAACTTAATAAGTTAGTCTTTAAGAGTTTTTAAAAATTAAAAAGTGTCTAAAATTTTGAAAAAGCTCACTTATATTCTAAAACGTTTTCTAAAACAACAAAAAACAAAAAATATACTTAATTCTATCAACCGATTATCAATAAACAATAATGAAAATTTATTTCATCATTATTTTAATTTCATCATTTCTTTCTTAAAGTTATATAATAGGGATATATTCAAATTTTCAAATTTAATAATAATCTTCTTATTATCAGAAAGGTTACGAAATTCATGAATAAGAAAAACTTTTTGCCAAAATATTTTGTTTTGTTGAAATAATGGTTATTTTATTTAAATATAATTTATTGCAAGTCGAAATTAGAAAACTTCAAGATAAAAAACAAGTTATCATTGGAGAAATCAAACAAGTCGAAATTAAAATTGGTGAATTAGAAGCAGACCAAAAACATTACCAAGAAATGTTATATAAAACTAAAAATTACAAAAAAGACTTTGAAGAATACTATAAAATAACTGAAAAAAAACATAAAAATTTAATTATTTCTAAACTTAACTCCCTTTACGAAATAGCCTCGGCCGAGGGGGGATAAATAAAAAGGAGTTATAAGTTAAAATGATGCAAATAAAAAATAAATTACATTTTTTACCATTTTTTTTAATGAATTTTTTAGGATTATTTATTTTAATCAATATTAATTCAGTTATGGCAGCGAATAATGGTCATATTAATAATGGTCATTCTAATAATAGCCATAATATAAATAATAATCAGTCAGATTTTGAAATACAAGCCAATATTTTACTAAATTTGAATTTACAACAAGCTCAATTGGTACAACAAATTTTTCACGCTAGATCAAATAATGCTTCTGAAGAATTTATTAATAATTTAATGTCACAAAATATACAATTAAGCCAAAGGATTGCTACTCAACAAATAATTTTAAATAACACTATGCCACAAAATTCAAATCGTTCAAATCGTTCGAATAATTCTCGTCGAAATTAAATCAATTCAATTTTTCAATTATAACTAAAAGACTCTTTAAATAAGAGTCTTTTTTTATTTTCATTAATAAAAAAATGAATATTTTTATTAATTAAAAAAATTAAAGGAATTCGAATAACATAAATAATTTAAAAAAATTAATTAAAAAAATTACTGTTATTTTTAGTATAACTATTTTCCAATCCTTGGGATAATGATAATTTTACTCTCGCTTTTTTTAAAAAAATCAAGATGAACAAATAAAACAAAAAAATCCCAGTTAAGCTCGTACTCAACAACGTTTTCTAAAACAACAAAAAACAAAAAATATACTTAATTCTATCAACCGATTATCAATAAACAATAATGAAAATTTATTTCATCATTATTTTAATTTCATCATTTCTTTCTTAAAGTTATATAATAGGGATATATTCAAATTTTCAAATTTAATAATAATCTTCTTATTATCAGAAAGGTTACGAAATTTATAAATCAAAAAAAATTTTGCAAAAATATTTTGTTGCCATAATGGTTATATTATTTCTAGTAATATGTAATTATTATTATGATTAATCCAAATCTTCATATTACTAGCAAAAACCAATTACCTTTATCTTTTTTTGGAATCCAAAAAAGAAACGTTAGAGTCTGAAGAATCTGAAATAGAAAAACACCCCCTTTTTTCTATTAGACCGAAATGTTCTACGGAAACTATCCTATCAAAAATTAAAATAACTACTGCTCGTTTAAAACAAATTAAAACTTATCTTTTTACAGAACCTGATAATCCTTCTTACTTGTCATCAGATTTATTAGTGCGAGAAAAGGAAGAAATCGCTAAAATCAAAAAAAGTTGGCAATTATCATTAGATTTATTAAAAGACGAAAAAATTGCAATTAATCAAAATGAAAAAAAATGTGATAAATAACCAATCGCAATTAAATTCTCTCTCCTCAAATAGCATCTTTAAAACAAAAAAATTATCATTAAAAAAAAGATGAAGAAACTAAAAAAAATATTAATAACTTAAAAAAAATTGATAAAATAGTTAATAAAGATAAAATTGCCAAACTTCGAGACGAAGCGAAAGAAATAGTTTTTGAAATTGGCAAAATCAAAGTTAACATCAAAAACTTAAAAGAAACTCCAAAACATTACCAAAATATGTTATCTCGTTCTGAAAATGACAAAATAATTTTAGAAAAAAATATGAAAGAAACGAACAAGAATATAAAAATGCAATTTTTTCTCAACTAAATGTCCTCTGTGAAATTACCTGAGCTGAAAATTAAAAACAATAAAAGGAGTATTGTTAATGTTTAGAACAAAAGCAAAATTACAATTATCAAAAATATTTTTATTTTTTTCTTTAGGATTAATTTTTATTTCTAATAATTCAGTAATAGCAATGAAAAATAATAATAAAAAACAACAAAAAGAAGATTACGAATTATTTGATGAAGCAATTGATAATTTAAATGAAGGTATTAAATATTTTAGCAAAAAAGGAATTCAAATTAATTTAAATAAAATTACTACATTATTATCAATACAACAAATACAAAATGATTCAACAACAAAAAACTCATCATCAAATTATACAAAAAATAAAAAAATAAAATTATGTTAAAAATAAAATGAGCTTAAAAATCGAGAAAAAATAAAATTATATTTCTTGGAATGTTAAATTAAAGACTTTTTTGTGAAATTATAAGAAACAAGATCTAAAATAACTGAAAAAAATAATATAAAATGATACCTCCATTATCTTTATAAAATTATTTAAAATTATAAATAAACTAAAAAAGAATTAATATGAAATGTTATTAAAAATAAATTATGTGTTTTATCATTATTAATTTAAAATAAATTATTATTTGCTCAAGATTCTCCACTAGAAGAATCTTTTTTTATTTTAAGATTTTGGATATTCAATAAGTATAGTTAAATCAAAAACCAAGAAAGAATTTTTCATATTTTAACAAGTTCGTGATGAAAAAAATTATTTAAATTTTTTTTTTGATTTTTTTTAATCATTTATCTCTGATGCGGATTTTTTCTTCACCACAAAATTTTTTTGTTAATTTTAATGATATTTTAAAATTTTTTTCTTTTTAAAAAATATTTCTGGTAAGCAGTGCGTTCTAAGGAATCCCGCAACTGAAACGGATAATTTTAAATTCTGCTTGATTTTAATTTGTTGAACCAGATTTAATGATTAACTTGTTTTAGCCAAACTTGATGGGGATTGTAAGTGGGCGGATTTAAAGGATAATATAAGCATTTTTGTAAAAACTGAACATAGAAAGAACAGTTAATTTTACGGATGGTTTTGGAAATCGCTTTTTTAATATGTGGTTTCGCATAAGCTAAAAAATCATAACCTAAATCTTGGTAACGATTGAGAGCTTTGATTAAACCACTAATTCCTTCTTGTTCTAAATCTGCTCGGGTTAAACAACGTGGATAATATTTAAATTAATAAACTATTTTTTGACTACAGGTAAATGTAATATTATTAATTTTTTACGTAACTGAAAATTACTTTTATCTTTTAAAAAAAGTAAAAATAATGTTTTTCGATTCACGAATTCCCTTTCTAAAAATATTTTTAGAAAAGCTGAAAATTAACTTTTTATTCTTTTTAAAAAATAAAAAGACCAACTGATAAGTTGATCTTAATGATTATTAATCAATTATTTAATTGTAATACTTTTGGGGTGCAGTGTGAAATTTTCTTTGTTAATTCATTGGTCAATGATTTTTGTGTTTTCATTAATTACTTCGTACATACTATAAACAGTGACTTTTGTTCAAAAATAAAGTAACTTTCATTGTCTTGATTATATTTCTAATAACCACTAATAGTTTTAATTAATCTATTGATTCTGAATCTAAAAGAGATTAAATCGGGAAATTTATTAAAAGCTTTGAAACAAAATGTAAAATTATTACCAAAAAAAATTCGCTTTCTTTTTTTATAAATGTATTAATTAATAAATTAATTTATATTCTTAAAAATTTTTATAATATAATTCAAAAAACAATAATAAATTATATATAAAATTATTTTAAAATTTGTTATTTAAACTTATCATTTTTATAAAAAAGAAATATTTCAGAAATAATATATCTGAATAATAATTTTTAATATTTACTAATCATTATTGATCAAAAAATAAAATTATTATTTTTTATTTTTATCATTTTTTAATATTGAAATTTCTATAATCTAAATATCACTTTATAAATATTTTTCGTATATATGTATTTAATAATTTCCGAAAATTATTTAAGCAAATAATAAAAATAAATTTGAGAATATTTATTCGAATAGATTCATAATTAAAAAAATTTTAATTTACATAACTATATTTAGTTATATTAAATAATATTTAATATAACTAATATTTAAGGAACTTATTATGTAATAAAACAAAATAAAACTTATTTAAATTAATTATATGGTTTTCAAAAAAAACAAAAAATAAGTTTATTTTTAATTATATTTAGAATAAAAATATCAAAAAATAACTTTTTTAGAAAAAAAATAGATAAAATTTTAAAAAAATTATTATTTATAAAAATATTAAATATTATGCAAAAATCATGTTTTTTATTATCAAGGTTACTTCCTATAATATTAATTATGTAAACCAATTTTCATTATTACAGCTGAAAATTTAATTTTTTAATTTTAACTTCAATAAATAAAAAAATTTTATTAAAAAAATAATTTTATAAATTTAAAATGTTTTTAAAAAGGAAGTATTTTTTTTATTATGAATTTTAATGCTCGAAAAGTAAGTATTAATACTACTATTTTTGCTATTTTTTTATTCTTATTTTTTTTCTTCTACGTTTTTGAGAAACCAAAAGTTGAAGAAACTCCGCAAAATGATAAAGTTGTAACTTCCTCAACTAAACAAAAATCTGAAAATTTAACAAATTCACCAGAAGAACCAGACACATCAAAAAATGATGATAAAACAGAACCAAAAAAATTAGAACATGATGATCAATCAGAAACAAAAACACAATCAGAAAATGATCAACTAGACACACCATCAAAAAATGATGATAAAACAGAACCAGAAAAACTAGAACATGATGATCAACCAGACACATCAAAAAATGATGATAAAACAGAACCAAAAAAATTAGAACATGATGATCAATCAGAAACAAAAACACAATCAGAAAATGATCAACTAGACACACCATCAAAAAATGATGATAAAACAGAACCAGAAAAACTAGAACATGATGATCAACCAGACACATCAAAAAATGATGATAAAACAGAACCAAAAAAATTAGAACATGATGATCAATCAGAAACAAAAACACAATCAGAAAATGATCAACTAGACACACCATCAAAAAATGATGATAAAACAGAACCAGAAAAACTAGAACATGATGATCAACCAGACACATCAAAAAATGATGATAAAACAGAACCAAAAAAATTAGAACATGATGATCAATCAGAAACAAAAACACAATCAGAAAATGATCAACTAGACACACCATCAAAAAATGATGATAAAAC
>JAUZJE010000017.1:0-11146 GCA_032886695.1 'Waltheria sp.' little leaf phytoplasma | reverse complement strand
GTTGTAAAACAAGTTAAATCAGTATATAATTTCATGAAAGGTTCGTGCGCCCGAAAATCTTTTTGGATGAGATTTTTTTGGGTTTTTTGAAATTTTTTCCCATCATGGTTTTTGGTATTCGGAATATTCCATTTTTTTAACCAATTATTTTGTTGCATAATTTTTAAAACGAATTTTTTATTAATCGGAACTTGATATATTTTTCGATAAAGAAAAGTAATTTTGCGATATCCAAAAGCAAAATAATATTTTTGACAAAGAAAACCGATTTTTTGAATGATTTGCTTTTTTGCCATTTTTTTTAAATAATTTTGATCATGTACTTTTCGCCAATAATAATAATTGTTACGGTCAATTTTTAATAATTTCAAGATTTTTTGGACAGTAAAATATTTTCGATAAAATTGAACCAAAGGGAGAATATTTTTTTTTAAAAGGGGGAGGTTATCAATTAAAGCATATTGGAGTAATTCAATTTCTCTGCGATTCGCCATTTGTTTTTGTAACCTCTTTTATTTTTTTTATTTGTTCATATTTTAACTCAAAAAGAATAAAAAAAATATTTTTTTATTTTGTTGGCGATTTTTTTTAATTTTGTGCTTAATTATATAGTGAGGGGTTATTTTTTTTAAAACTTTTTCAAATGTAAAAAAAATTGTTCCAAATTACAAAAAAATTCAACAAATTTAAATCATTTGAAAAGAGCCAAAAACAAACAAAAGTAACCAACAATTGATAGCTTTGATTATTAATTACTTAAAAAAATGCTGTGTAGTAAATAGGGTGCAGCGCGGAGATTATAAATGAAAGCCGTATGCTGGGAAACTTGCTTGTCCGGTTTGGATGGGGGGCTGTTTGTAATAGAGAATAATAAAACTCTCGAAACGCAGACAATCTATCCATATTTTAAAAACCAATGATCTTTTAATTTATAACGGAGTAGAAATAAGAGATACTATTTTAACTCAAAAATTATTAATTCAATTTACCAATTCTCCTTCTTGGATTGAAATAAAAGAAACTCTACAAACTCGTTCATTTATTTTGCAAATTTTTAAAAAATTAAATGATTTATTAGCTAAAATACATGTTTTTAAAGGAATTCCAAGGTTAAAACAAGTTTGTAATTTTTTATTTTTAAAACTTTTTTATGATGCGCGTAAAGGAATATTACAAAAAAATATATATTTCTTTTTATACATGGGATGCTCTTATTGAAAAAAACAACAATAATGATAAAGATTTAATATTATTTTATAAAAGAACATTAAAATAATTAAAAAAGAAATATTCTAATGAAATAGATTTGTTTGAAAAACCTGTTTTTAATGACAATAGAGAATACCATTTAATTATTTTAAAAAAATAATTAATGAAATTGATAAAATTAATTTTTTTGCTTCTGATAATAATGATTTACACGGAGAAGCGTTTGAATTTTTAGAAATTAATTCAGGAATTAAACAAAGTGATTTAGGACAATATTTTACTCCGCAGCCGATTATTAATTTTATGGTTAATTTTGCTCATTTAAATATTGATGTTCATAAAAAAATTTATGATCCTTTTTTGCGGCACAGAGGGTTTTTGATTAAAACATTTTCACATTTTAAAACAAAATTAAATAGCTTAAATAATGATGAATTAAAACATTTAAAAAGCGAATGTTTTTATGGCCAAGAAGCATTCTTAGAAACAGCTAGATTTGCTAAAATGAATATGATTTAGCTGGGGACGGTCATAGTTCATGCGGATAGTTTTAGTTTAAAAAGTAAGCAATAACATCATGAAAAATATGATGTTGTTTTCGCTTACATTTTGAAGTAAAAAATATTGGTTATAAGTTAGATATTAAAAGAACTCCAATTCCAGGGAAATCTGATTTAGATCTTTTTTTAGAAAATTATAATATTTTAGAAAAATCTTTCCAATCTAAAATATAAATTTTATTTCCAAAACAAATAAAATTTATTTCTTTATTTGAAAATAAAAACCTTTATTCAATATTAAAACCCCAAATAGAATTTAATAATTATTGGAAAACAACTCTTCCGTTAATATCTCTTGGGGAATTGATTGAGGAAATAAATGATAAAAGAAAAGAAAAAAATATGAAACTTTGGTCGATTACTAACGATCGTGGTTTGATTTTGCGCCAAGATGAACCTAAATAATCAACTGTTGTTTCAAAAAATAATTATAATGAAAAAATAGTTTATCTTTTGTATTTTGCATATAGTCCTGCTAGGATTAATGTTGGTTCTATTTGTTTTAATAACTCAGATAAAACTTAGATTATAATAAAAATTTATTAATTTTTGGAAAAAGAATATATAAATTCAAATTCATTCTTGATTAAACTAACTCTATGACATCACTTCAATTGATGATAAATAAAAAGGAGCAATGATGAAAATAAAAAATAAATTACATCTTTTACCATTCTTTTTAATTAGTTATTTAGGATTATTTGCCTTAATCAATATTAATCCCGTTATGGCAATGGAAAATAACAACAAAGGTAAAACAATTACAAATCATGAACCTAGCGACAAAGAAGTAAATGATTTTTTTCAATTATTAAATAAATCAAAACAAAATATTTCAGAAATAAGAAAAACAATTCCTCATTTGAAAAATGCTTCTATACGAAAAATAGAAGAATGGGCATGTTCTTCGAATAAACAACAAATAAAAAATAAGATATTTAAAACAATTGATTTAAATAAAACCCCAGAACAAAATTAATTTTTAGTCAATTAAAGACCTTTTTAAAGGGTCTTTTTTATTGCTATTAATAATAAAATGAATATTTTTATTAACTAAAAACAAATGAGTTTTAATCATATGAACAATTTAAAAAAATTAATAAAAGAAATTATTTTTATAATCATTTGATGTCATAATTATTTGTATTCCTATTTCTTGTATAAAAGAACATTGGGATAAAGAATTACACCAAAGTTTTAGAGAATTACATAAAAAAAATAAGCAAAAATTGTCATTTTTATTTTTAATTACTTATGAAAATTTTGTGTAGTAAACAGGGTGCAGCGCGATTCTATTTTCAATTATTCTAATTTATCTAAATAAATTCATTATTTATTCATTATTTCATTTACTAAATAAAAAACGAATTTAAATTAATTTGCAATGTATCTCTAAATTTTTTCTTTTCTTATTATTTTTTTGTCTAATAAATAAAAAAAGATAAGATTAAGATATCTTTTTATTTCTTTTAAAAAAAACATAACAATATTCAATTAAGAAAGTTTATTTTATCAATGATTAGTCAGATTATTAATTTTAATAGTTAGTGTGAATATTTGATAATTACAAATATAAAAAATATTTTAAATATTATCCAAAATATATCAATTAAAAAATTTTATGAAAAGAATTTTAAGTTCTGAAAAATTATTTAATATTTTTTTATTATAATATCTTAAATTTGCATTTTTCTTTTTTTTCAGTTACGATAAAAAGTAGAATTTCAATTAATATAGAATTTTTTTCATTTTTAATATAAATTTTATGGTTTTATATCTTTTATATTATTTTTTAAATTAATTTTTGTTTCGATTATAATGTGATTAATTTTTAGATTTATATTATTTTATTTTTTTAAGAACATGTGTTTTGTTTTTGCTTTATTAATTTGATTTATTTATTTTATTATCATTGTATTGTTAATAATATATTTTCTGGTTGTTATTTTATATAATTTTATATATAAAAAATAAGGATATATATGAAATTATTTCGATTTATTTTAGGTTATTCATGGGTTTTTAGTGACTAATATGTTGAAATATTGGTCACTTTTATATTTATTTATTGTTTTTTTATGATTTGATCTAAAAAAACTGCATTTACTTGCATTTATAATTATTTTTAATTTTAAAATATTAAAAATTTTATTGAAAAAATATTAATTTATAAACAAGAAAGGTAGGTCTTGAATATTTTTGAATGAAGAAAATTAGTACATTTATGCAAATTATTATTTCATTAATGTTTATTTTGATTATTTTATTTTTATCTTTTTTTCATAAATTAATATTAAATTATATTTTTTTTCTCTATTTATGGTTGATTTTGAAAATTATATTAGGTTTATTATTATTAATTTTTAGTGTTTATTTTTTTATTTTAGCTGAAGACTTTATAGTAGGCGGATTAGAAAGTAATTTGCTTTTTTTAGACAAAGTTTTTTTTTATAATCGTTTGGATAAAAAACAAAATTATTTATTTAGTAATTCTTTAGGAATTATTATTTCTCGCTTAATTATTATGTTGTTGTTTGGTTTTTGGTTACCTAATACTTGCTTTTTTCTCATAACTACTGTTTTTTTTAATTTAATTTTTACTTGGTCTATTAAATTTTTATCTAAAAATTCTGTTGATAAGAGTTTTTTTATTAATTTATTACCAGTTTTTATTAAGAAAAATAAGTTATTAAAGCTTTTAGTTATTTCTTTAATTATAAGTTTTTGTATAGGAATTGGTTGTGGTTTAATTTTTTCTAGTGGCTCTTCTACTGGTGGAACTGACATTATATTTTTACTATTAAATCAAAAATTTAATTTGAATTTAAATTATATTTTATTTTTTGTGGATGGAATTATTATATTAATTTCTTTTTTGATAGATTTATTCCGCTATCAAAATATGAGAAATTTTATTATTACTAAATATTTTTTTTCTTTTTTAATTTTAATATTTGTTGTTAATTTAATTTCTTTATTCACAGGATAAATTAACTTATATTAAATCTGAAAATATAACAATTAAGAATTTTGATTTTAGATATTTTTTGATAAATAATTTTTACCCAATTATTAAAATATGTTAATTTTATAGATTTGCAAATAATAAAAAAAGATTTATAATATAGTAGTAATTTTAATTTTTTATTGAATTATTAGTCATGATCGGTTTTAAATATAATTTTTTTTAAGATTTTGATAAAATATTTTTTAATTTTAGATTAATTTTTAAAAAAATAAATAGAAAAAAGCAAAGTGGGATATGGTTATTTATGAATAAAACAAAGATTATTTGCACTTTAGGACCTTCTTGTTATTCTGAAACAATTTTGAAAAAGATGATTTCTAATGGTTTAAATGTTGCTAGATTTAATTTTTCTCATGCTGATTATGATGTTAGTAAAAGAATAATTTCTATCATTAGAACTATTAATCAAGAATTAAATAAATATGTAGCGTTAATGTTAGATACTAAAGGTCCTGAAATTAGAACTCATAATTTTGATGGTAATGTTTTAATAAATAAAGATTCTTTGGTGAGAATTTCTTCAACAGAAGTTTTGGGTAATAGTAAAATTTTTTCTGTAACTTATCCTAATTTTTATAATGAATTAAGTATAGGTGATTTTATTAATATTGATGATGGTTATTTATCTTTGCAAGTGATTGAAAAGGATGATTCGACAAAAGATTTAATCACAAAAGCCCAAAATACTCATTTAGTTAAATCTCGAAGAGGTGTTAATGTTCCTGGTGTTAAATTAAATATTCCTTTTTTGTCGGAAAAAGATAAAAAAGATATTTTGTTCGCTATTGAACAAAATTATGATTATATCGCAGCTTCTTTTGTCCGAAATGCTCAAGATATACAAGATATTAAAGATCTTTTAGAATCAAATAAATGTGATAATCTTAAAATTATTGCTAAAATAGAAAATCAAGAAGGTTTAGATCACATAGATGAAATTTTAGCTATTACAGATGGTATTATGGTTGCTAGAGGTGATTTGGGAATTGAAATTGATGGTACTTTAGTTCCTTTATATCAAAGCGAAATTATTGATAAATGTCTTCAAAAAGGTAAATTGGTAATTGTAGCTACTCAAATGTTGGAATCTATGCAAAAAAACCCCCGCCCTACTAAAGCTGAAATTTCAGATGTTTTCAATGCGGTTCGAGAAGGCACAAGCGCTACTATGTTATCTGGCGAAAGTGCTTCAGGGAATTATCCTTTAGAATCTGTCCAATATATGTATAATATTAATAAAAATGCGGAAAAATTTTTAGATTATGATGTTTTTTTGAATTATTATGAACCTAAAATTTGGAGAGAAAAATTTTTATTAGGTGCAATTGAATTAGCTAACGTTATAAATGCTAAAGCTATTTTAGTAAATAATTTTTCAGATGCTTGTATTATTTCTAAGTTTCATTCTGCTTTTCCAATATTAGCTGTAGTTGCAAATTTGAAAGAAGCATCTTGGTTATCTTTGTATTTTGGTGTTATACCGATTTTAAATTCCGATGAATTGAATTCCAAAATGATCGATTTTCAAATAGAAACCAATCAACTAATTGAAGTGAATGTATCTCAAATTTTGATTAAATAATTTGAATTTTGTATGATTTATTAAATTAATTTAAGTTAAATAATTTAATAATAAAATGTTATTAAAATTTAACATTTAACATTTATTGTTATTTAGAAATTAAATAAAGGAGTTATAATTTTGTTTAAAAAAATAGATGATTTTTTATATAATGTAGAACAAAAACCTATGTTTCAAGTTTTAGACGAAAAAGGTTTTGTAATTAATCCTGAATTTGAACCTAATTTATCAAATGAAGAATTATTAAAAATTTATGAGTTTATGGTTTTTACTAGAGAAACGGATACAGCGGCCTTTCAATATCAGCGTCAAGGACGTATGCTTTCTTATGTTTTAAATACAGGTCATGAAGCTTGTCAGATAGGTCTTGCTGCAGCTTGTGCAGATAATGATTGGATCTCTCCTTATTTTCGTGATTTAGGAATGTTTTTATATCGTGGTGTTTCTGTAGAAAATATTTTGCTTTATTGGTATGGTAATGAAAGAGGTTCAGCTATAGATTCTCGCAAACGTATTTTGCCTGTTAATATTATTATTGGTAGTTCTATAAATATAGGTGCTGGATTAGCTTTAGCTAGTAAATTAGATAATAAAAAGGATGTTACAGTAGCAACTATTGGAGATGGCGGTACTGCGAGTGAAGAATTTTCAGCGGGTTTGAATTATGCAGCAGTTTTTCAAGTTCCTTTAGTAGTAGCTATTCAAAATAATCAATATGCTATTTCTACTCCTAGAAAAGTAGCTTGTTATGCTGAAAGTTTAGCTCAAAAAGCTATTGCTTTTGGTATACCTGGTATAAGAGTGGATGGTAATGATATTTTAGCTGTTTATGCTGCTTCCAAACATTTTATTGAATCTGCTAGAAACGGTAATGGTCCTTCTTTATTGGAGTTCTATACATATCGTTTATTGGGACATACTACCAACGACAATCCTTCTTTATATCGTTCTAAAGTTGAAGAAGAAGAATGGTTTAAAAAAGAACCTATTTTAAGATTTCAAAAATATTTAATGAATAAAAATATTTTAACAGATGATTTGATTAATAAAATTAAAAATGATGTTATCGAGAAAATTAAAGAAGCTCATAAATCTATTTTAACTTACGCTAATATAGTAGAACCAAGAGAGGTTTTCGAACATACTTATGAAAATATGACTCCTCAATTAAAAAATCAGTTGCATGATTATGAATTATTTTTAAAATCAACAGAAGAAGGGAAATAAAATTATGGCTTTTATAAAAATGAATATGTTAGAAGCTATTAATCATACTTTAGATTATGCGTTAGAGAATATTCCAAAAGTGATTTTGTTTGGAGAAGATGTTGAAAATTTAGGTGGTGTTTTTAGAGTTCTTAGAGGTTTATATAATAAATACGGGGGCTCCAAAGTTTTTAATACTCCTATTTCAGAATCTAGTATTTTAGGTAGTGGCATCGGATTAGCTTTAGCTGGTTTTCGTCCTATAGCAGAAATACAATTTGAAGGTTTTATTTTTCCAGCTTTACAAGATTTATTTTGTCATGCTGTGAGATTGCGTAATCGTACTCGTGGAAATTTTACAGTTCCAATGGTAATTCGAACTACAATACAAGGTAATATTAAAGCTTTAGAACATCATTCTGAATCTATCGAAGGTATGTTAGCTTCTTTTCCAGGATTACATGTAGTAGTTCCCTCTAATCCTATTGATGCTAAAGGATTATTAATATCTGCTATAAAATGTAATGATCCTGTGATTTTTTTAGAACCAAAAGTTTTATATCGTGCTCGTAGAGAAGAAGTGCCTGTAGAACCTTATGAAATAGAAATTGGTAAAGCTCGAGTAGTTAAAGAAGGTTCTGATGTTACTATAGTAGGATGGTCATCTGCTATTCCTGTGATTTTAACTGCTATTGAATCTTTGCAGAAAGATAATATTTCTGTTGAATTAATTGATTTAAGAAGTATTACTCCTATAGATCAAGAAACTATTGTTCAATCTGTGAAAAAAACTGGTAGGATAGTAGTAGCTCATGAAGCTACTAAAACTTATGGTCCAGCAGGAGAAATAATTACTTTAGTAAATGAATATGCTTTTGATTCTTTAAAAACTGCTCCTGTACGTATTACAGGTCATGATATTATAACTCCTTTGGCTAGAGGAGAATATCATCAAGTTTTAAATCCTGCTAAAATTATTTATTATATTAAAAAAATGTTTAATAAGTTATAAAAATGAGTTTATATTTTAAATATTAAAGTATTTTAGTGTTTCGAATTATAAATAAAATAATAATTATTTTTTATTATGCAAAAAAAGAAAGAAGTAGGTTTAATTGTTATGAAACATAAACAAAAGTATGAATTTAAATTTCATGATCTAGGTGAAGGTTTACATGAGGGAACTATAACCAAATGTCTTTGTAAAGTTGGAGATAAAGTAAAAGAAGGTCAAGGATTATTTGAAATTGAAAATGACAAGTTATCTGATACATTACTTTCTCCTGTAGATGGCGTTATTTTAGAAATAAAGTGTTCTCCTTCAGATCAAGTAGAATTGGATCAAGTTTTAGCGGTTATAGAAATAGATAACGAAGAATAAATATATTTACAAATTTAAATAATACAAGGGGGACGAAATATATGTCAGATGTAGATAAAAAAAATAATAAATTTCAAGATGTTGATAGAGTAGAAGTTAAAAAAATTTCTAATTTGCGTAAAGCTATATCAAAACAAATGTCTATTGCTAAAGCGATTATTCCAGATGTTACTTTAATGGAAGAATTTAATATGAATAATGTTGTTGATTTAAGAGCAGAATTAAAATCTAAAAATTCAACATCAAATATAAAACTAACTTATTTAGCTTTTGTTTCGAAAGCTTTAGTTAAATTATTGAAACAATTCCCTATTTTTAATTCTACTTTTGACGATCAAAAAGAAGAAATTATAATTAAAAAATATATCAATTTAGGTATAGCTGTAGATACTGATGATGGTTTAATGGTGCCTAATATTAAAGATGCTGATAATTTAAATATTTGGAAAATTGCAGAATCTATTCAAAATTTATCTCAACGTACTCGCGATAAAAAATTAGTTTATAAAGATATTAATGATGGAACTTTTACTTTAAGTAATTGGGGAACTTTCGGGGTTTCTTATGGAACTCCTGTTATTTATTTTCCTCAAGTAGCTATTTTAGGTATGGGTGTAATGAAGTTAAAACCTGTTGTTTTGGAAGATGGTAATATTGGAAAAGCTTATATGTTGCCTTTGTCTTTAAGTTTTGATCATCGTATTATAGATGGTGGTATAGCATCTAGATTTTTAAGTTCTTTTAAAGATTTATTTAATAATCCATCGGTTTTGATTGAATAATTATAAAAATATTTTATATAAAGTTATAATTGTGATTTTGATTTTATAATCTAGGGCGCCAAAGAAGCCTAAATTTCCTGCTATCTCACCAATAGCCAGGGCTGATAAACCTTGAAAGGAGATGGTCGGTCGGGCAGACGAAAGAATGTCAGATTATAGCAGATCATAAAAGCGGGTTGCGACCAAAGCAAATTAGTCAAAAAGACTCCGCCACCGAATAATTCGATGGAGAAGCCTGAAATGGCCTAAGAAGGAAAATTGAGGTAATCCTTAAACCTGTCTCGGAAGTTGTTAAAACGGACAGTCTAGAGTCTACTAATATAAATTATTTGTATTGAGTAGTTTATCAAATAAAAAAACCTGGAATCAGCCTCTCAAAAAGAGGATACTTCCCCTAAAGAATTAAGGTAGAAATTTAGGGTAACTTGGAGAATCCTAAAACTAGGTAATTAAATTTACCAATCCGGAAATAAAAGCCCTGATCGTCAAGGATAAAGAATCTTCTTAGTAGTCGTAAGGGTAAACCTAAATTTGGAATAATTTTTTAGTTAATCGTCTTACCCAGAAGAGAGTTAATCACTCTTATAGGGAGAAAGAAGAAAGTAATTTATTGTTTATTCAATGGCATCAAGGAAAGAGTTGATAGATTATGTCAATAACAGTTTCACCAGAAACTAAACTTTCACGAACATTGGATAAAATTCAATATTGTTCATCAAACAGCTACTCTCTAAAAAGAGAACTGCAACAAGGAATGAATAACTTTTACAACACGTTAACAGCATTTAATAAAATTGCGACTAACAAGGGAGCGGGTACCCCCGGAATCGACAATAAAACCATCGATGGAATCAATCTAGAAAGATTAAAAAGATACCATCGGGAATACGTCAATAATGGTTACCACCCCAAACCAGTCAAAAGAATCCTCATTCCTAAAGATAATGAGAAAACCAGACCCCTTGGGTCTACTGACTATCAAAGATAGATTGATGCAAAAATGCCTGGAACAACTCTTAACTCCTTATTTCGAAAATATCTTCTCAGAATGGAGTTTGGGATTTAGAACTAAAAAATCTTGTCATGACGCTATCAAACGCGTCAAACAAAGATTTAAAGGAATAGATTACCTGGTCAAAATTGACTTAAAAGGTTATTTTGAAACTATCAATCATAAGATTCTAATGAGAACCTTAAACCAGTTCATCAAAAAGAATAAAACGCTCTCAACCATTAACAAATGGCTGAAAGCCGGTTTCATGAAAGAGGACATCAAATACGAATCTTTATCGGGGTCTCCTCAAGGAGGAATTATTTCCCCTTTGTTGGCGAATGTATATTTACATTACATTGACCTGAGAATGGAAGAACTGATTAAAGAAGGAAAGCCGATTAAGA
>JAUZJE010000016.1:0-11283 GCA_032886695.1 'Waltheria sp.' little leaf phytoplasma | reverse complement strand
TATCTTTACCAAAAAAATGAATGGCTAAATCCACTAATGGTCGATGGTCTGTTTTTTGGTAAGGAGCGAGAAAACATTTTTGGTACGCTAAATAACCATATTGGCGTAATAAATCATCGGCATCTTTACAAGTTTCGGCATAAGGAGCTAAAATATGTCGAATTTCATATCTAATGTTAGCTTCTTGAAGTTGTTTTCCTAATTTTTGACTGCGTTGACGTCCTGTATATGGATAGATTGTCTGCGTTTCGAGAATTTTACTCTCTATTACAGACAGCCCCCATCCAAACCGGACAAGCAAGTTTCCAAGAATACAGCTTCCCCATTTATAATCCTCTTTCGAGAACCTTTTATATATTGCTATATAATTGGCTGTTATTCAGAGGTTTTATTTATTCTTATTTATTCTTTTAAAATTGTTTCGTTGTTGATTGGTTTTGAATTGATGACATTTTTTACAAAGTGCCATCGTTTCTTTATTCAAAATACTCTGCCAGTTACGGTTTCGTACTGTCTTTGTATGATGGATCTCCAACTACAGTCTTTGGTTTGGCACAACTCACATTGTTCTGCTTTTAAGCGGTCCGTGAGGTGAGTTATTCCAAGATAAATATGGGGATTGAGGATTATCTCAGGGTTTATCCCTTTATAATTTCTCATCCTTTTTATTTTCTCCCAGTTATCCTCTGGCCAAACTTCATATTTGGGTTTCTCCTTTAGGGTATTTTTTACCCCCCAAGAATTCCCCATGTTCAATTTCTTCCGAACTCTGGCGAGTGAGGTTTTCTCTTTACTCGCTAAGGTCTTTAAACATGAGTACTCGGTGATATATGCCAGTTTTATTAGTTGGTTTAGATTCTCTCCATAGGCGAAGTATATAATTACCCCCTTCTACAATTATTTCATAGGTACGGATTATTTCTAAGCTGTCCCTATTAATTAATTGTTTGTTGTGGGTAATTTTCTCTCCTATTAACCACTGTTTACCTCTGTTATTTACCTCATCCTTTGAAATGAGAATTCTAACCTTGCCATTTAAGGATTTTTTTGTTACTTTCCTTTTTATGGCTGATGCGGTTGGGTTAATTTTTATCATATAAGAAAGAAATCTTAACCCTTTATGGGCTGGAACAATTTTAGACTTATCATAAGCTATTTCTAGTTTTAGATCTTTGAGCCAATTGATTACTTTTTCTTTAATTTCCTCAGCTTTTCCTCTTGTTCCCATACATCCAATAATGAAGTCATCAGCATAACGGATGTATTCCACTCTCATATTTTGGTTTTGGTTAATATAATTATCTACCTTAATTGACTTACCCTTTTGTTTTCTAATAAGTCTATTATATTCTGGATTTGTTTTTTTGATGGGTATTCCCTTTTCTATTAGTTCATTTATTTTTAGATCGATTTGATTTAAATAAATGTTCGCTAATAACGGAGAAATAATTCCTCCTTGGGGTGATCCCGAAAAGGTTTCTTGAAATTGGTAATTGTTCATCACTCCAGCTTTTAACCATTTATAGATGGTTCGAAGTGCTTTGTTCTTATGGATGTCTTTGTTTAATATTCTCATCAATTTCCGATGATCAATTGTATCAAAGTATTCTTTGATGTCTATTTTAATTAACCATTTTATCCCTTTGAATCTCTGTTTAAGCGTTTGATGGCGTCATGGCAAGATTTTCCAGGTTTAAAGCCAAAACTCCATTCTGAGAATTTTAATTCATAGAAAGGATTTAAGAGTTGGTATAACTTTTGTTGTTGTACTCTGTCATTAATCGTTGGAATTCCTAATGGTCTTTCTTTACCGTTTGGTTTAGGGATAAATACGCGGCGAGCTGGTTGGGGTTGATCCTTCCCTTCTCGATAATCATTATTTAGCTTGGTTAACCATGCTAAATCTTTCTTGTCGATGGTTTCGTAATCAACGCCAAAGGTTCCTGCTCCTTGGTTTTTGGCTATTTTATTAAATGCTATCATTGTATTCTCCAAGGAGTTCATCCCTTTTTGTAATTCCTTCTTTAGTGACTTTTTGTTTAAAGATTTACTCTGAATAGTATTCAGTAAGTTCGAAAGTTTAGAAAAAGGGTTTAATTCTTTCTCATTTGATTGCATTTACATCAATCTCCTTTCCGCCAAACTGAATAATCACTATAAATCTGACTCTTTCGCCCTAGAGAGGTCGTTAACCTCCGTCGTGGGTGGGCGATTGTCATTGTTCTTCCAAACCATGTTTTATTCCACCGACTACTAAAAGTCTCTTTTTCCTTGCATCAATGGTCTTATTATCATTCCATTTTTTAACCGCTTATAGGCGCGTGATGTTTAGGAATCTGAAATTTCCGTCATAAATCTACCTGATAGGGTTAGGTTCGCTTTCGGGGGTTCTGGGGGGGACACTGCTGTCTTTTTTTCCCCATGTCAGTTCCTTGGATGCTTTACTCATCTAAGTACTTCCGCGAGACTCCGAGTTACCGTTTGCACGGTTGCTTAGGGATAATTCATAAGGTCAGCGACTTTAACTTTATGAAATCCTTGGACATCCAGTTTCATTAACTTTCTGGGAGGTTCCAAAATTACGATATTTTCCGCGATTAGGGCGTTTCAGCCTTCTCCCTACCTATCATTCGTCTGGTGGTCTCATCTTGGGTAGTTAATTCCCCTCAATCCGCTTTAACAATCTGCTGTAACTCCCCATTCTTTCGTTTGGTGAGCCGATTGTTTGACGTCTCAACATTATCCTAGTTGAGGCAATTGGTTAGATTGCTTTCTTTATGCGTGTATTTCCGCCCCTCCAAATTTGGTGATGATAACCATCTAAAATGACCGAAACCCATAATAAACCTTTTTTGGTAGTAAAACAAGTTAAATCGGTATATAGTTGGGTTAATGGTTGATCGGTTTGAAACTGTTGGTTAATTAAATTGGGTTTGAATGCAACATATTTAGTAAAGCTTTTATTTTTTGTATGTGGACGCCGCCATTTCATTAAACAATGGTTCGTTTTCATAATTTTTAAAATTATTTTATGATTAACGATTTGACCGAAGGTAGTTCGATATAAAAAAGTGATTTTCCGATAACCACAAGCATAATGATACTTTTTACATAATAACCCCACTCTTTTAGTAATTAATTGGTCATGATGTTGACGTTTGGTTTGAGCTTTTTGAGTTTTTCGCCAATAATAATAAAGATGCCTTTTAATTTTTAAAAGGTTTAAAATTTTGGTAATTGTTAAAGTTTTGCGGTAAACTTTGACTAAAAGTAACATTATTTTTGATAAATCGGGGTGTTGATAAAGAATTACTGTTTGTAATAATTCAATTTGTTGATTAACTAACATACTTGGCTTTACCTTTCTGAATATAGAATCATTTTAGCAGTTAATTGGTTAAGTAATTAAATAAGATTAATTTTTTTTCATTTTGTTAACAGGTTTTTCAAAAAAAATGGTTAACTAATAAGTGAAGAGGTAAATAATTTGGGTTTTGTCTTGATTAAAACTTTTATTGAAATTTAACTTTCAACAAATAACGCAGTCCAAAAAAAGTTTTGTTCACGAGAAAAGCTGAGATATTTTCCAACTAAATAGCGATCGAGATGATCATTAATATTATTAAAAGTTGTAACAAAATAAGGGTTAAGTGCGGCTGCTTAATTTTAGATCAAACCAAAATCTTTTCTTTTTACCCAAAAAACAAACAACAAAAATAAGTTAACAAAATAACTTGTTTTATTTTTAGATTTTGTTAAAATAAGAGCAAATAAATAATAAAAAATCAATTGTCATATTTCATAAGAAAAATTTATAAGAGAGAGTTAGATATGGAAGAAAGAAATTTATTATTTGTTATTAAATAAGGAGGTTTTACATCTTTTATCAATTTAAATCGCGTTATTTTTATCAAATATTTTGGTGTTTGATTTTAATGTTTTTTTGGTGTACATCAAGTAAAGTTTGGGCTTATACTGATGATATGATTTATGAAAGAGACATTAGAGGTACAAAAATTATCCATGTTCCTTTAGGAGAAAACGCCACCGAAACGACTGTTAAAAGTTATATTCAAAAATATATTAATCCTTCTTTTGATAATAATGTTAGTAATAAGCCTTCTTATAATGCTTCGAGAGATGACTCTATTTATTGGTATATTAAAGACGCAGATGATGAATTGTTAGCTGTTTATTTTGATGGTCAAACTCGGAAAAACAGAGATAATTTTTATGATTTTATTGAATTAAGATGGATTGGCAACGGCTCTCCTCATATGTATTGTTTTTGGAAGTTCACAACAGAAAACAAAAATCCTCTTGAGAAAAAAGAAATATTACATTTAAAACATTTTAATGATATTTATTATCATTCTCGGTTAACTAAACTTTTTGTTGGTAAGATTTTAAAAAAAACTTTAAAAAAAACCGTGAAGAAAGTTCCTAAAGGTGGTTCCGTTGGTCAAATAGTTTTTGGTATTTCTGAAAATTTAATTGTAGAACAAATAATTAATTTAATTTTAACTGGCATTGAATCTAACCCCCAAGTTTTAACCACCGCTAGCGAATTAATTTATCAAATAGAAAAAGTAGCGATGGGCATTAACGAAAAATTCGATGGAACCAAATTAGGAAATGCAATTTCTGTTGGGGCGAATATTTTAAAAGGGGCAGAAGAAGTTATTAGTTTTCCGACGGAAGCAGTTAAAAAGGTTGGTAAGGATATGGAGGCAGGATTTGATCAAATAGTTAATTCCACCGATGGTCTCGAAGCTTTAACTGGTGTCGGAAAAATAATAGCCGCTCCTGTGACAGGTATCGTCAATACGGGAGTAGAAACGGTACAAAATGTTAGTTATTACGCTATGGATATGTTTGAAAAATTTGGTAATTTCTTTGGTTTTTAATAAAATACTAAATGATAATCAAAAAGAGGTGATTTTTAATGTTAGGTCTTAAATTTATCATTTTTAAACCCGAATTAGACTCTCAAGGGAGAAGAATCATTGACGAGGATAAAACCGAAAATAGAAATTTTTTTAATTTATTTTTAAGTCTTTTTTATTTGGCTATATCAGCTGCATTATATTGGGGTTGTATGAAACTAGCACCTATTATAAAAGAATATTCGTTTTTGTTACAAATAATTTTCTATCTTGTTTATACTTTCATCTTTATTGTTTGTGTATTTTTTTTATTTTGTGTATTGATCTCGCTTATATTAACCCCTGGATTTACTTATAAATCTACAATTATTTTAATTTTTTTACAAAAATTTTATAATTCCCGAGATAACAAGAAATTAAAAAAGAACCTAAAAATAAGTAACCAACCAAATTCTGCAGAAAAAACAACTAATGAATTTCTACCAAAATAAAACCTTTTAAATTTTCTTAGACACCATCGGGGGGTCTTTTTCTTTTACCCAAAAGAAGGCGTATTTATGACGGAAATTTTAGATTACTAAACATCACAGATAATTTTTTCTTCACTTCTTGATAAAACCATGTCCGAATTTCTTTATTAATATTTTCATAATTTTTATTTTTTTATTTATAAAAATAATTGAGGAAGTATTTTTCCAATTTAAATATTCGAATAATTATTTAAATGTTTTGGCTATCATTTCTTTACCTCTCAGTAATTGAAATTCAGAAATATAAGCTATTGGTTTGTGAATCTTTTTGCAAATCACCCCAAATATTTTCTTCAGTGCTTTGAAGTAGCTGCGTAAAAGGGGGATGCCGTCAGAGATTGTTTGACTTCTAATATTTTGGTCAAAGGATGCTTCTAAATCTTGATAATTTAAATATAAATGAACCAAAGCGAGATTATAATTAGTTTTTCACTGAAACAAAAATATTTTCCATTTTCTTTTTTTTCCGTTAGCAAATGATACATAATTGGTTTTAAACCATATAAATATTTTTTCATTTTTTATTGGTTTTTGGATGGGGTCACAACCGATCTTATCCTCAAAGTCCAGTTATTGCTGATGTGATCATCTATGATCCTCAGACAGGATATCTTGTCACCCAAGTTCGTTATCGCCCGTATGCGATTACTCCTCGAGAGCTGCTTAATTTTAGATCAAACCAAAATCTTTTCTTTTTACCCAAAAAACAAACAACAAAAATAAGTTAACAAAATAACTTGTTTTATTTTTAGATTTTGTTAAAATAAGAGCAAATAAATAATAAAAAATCAATTGTCATATTTCATAAGAAAAATTTATAAGAGAGAGTTAGATATGGAAGAAAGAAATTTATTATTTGTTATTAAATAAGGAGGTTTTACATCTTTTATCAATTTAAATCGCGTTATTTTTATCAAATATTTTGGTGTTTGATTTTAATGTTTTTTTGGTGTACATCAAGTAAAGTTTGGGCTTATACTGATGATATGATTTATGAAAGAGACATTAGAGGTACAAAAATTATCCATGTTCCTTTAGGAGAAAACGCCACCGAAACGACTGTTAAAAGTTATATTCAAAAATATATTAATCCTTCTTTTGATAATAATGTTAGTAATAAGCCTTCTTATAATGCTTCGAGAGATGACTCTATTTATTGGTATATTAAAGACGCAGATGATGAATTGTTAGCTGTTTATTTTGATGGTCAAACTCGGAAAAACAGAGATAATTTTTATGATTTTATTGAATTAAGATGGATTGGCAACGGCTCTCCTCATATGTATTGTTTTTGGAAGTTCACAACAGAAAACAAAAATCCTCTTGAGAAAAAAGAAATATTACATTTAAAACATTTTAATGATATTTATTATCATTCTCGGTTAACTAAACTTTTTGTTGGTAAGATTTTAAAAAAAACTTTAAAAAAAACCGTGAAGAAAGTTCCTAAAGGTGGTTCCGTTGGTCAAATAGTTTTTGGTATTTCTGAAAATTTAATTGTAGAACAAATAATTAATTTAATTTTAACTGGCATTGAATCTAACCCCCAAGTTTTAACCACCGCTAGCGAATTAATTTATCAAATAGAAAAAGTAGCGATGGGCATTAACGAAAAATTCGATGGAACCAAATTAGGAAATGCAATTTCTGTTGGGGCGAATATTTTAAAAGGGGCAGAAGAAGTTATTAGTTTTCCGACGGAAGCAGTTAAAAAGGTTGGTAAGGATATGGAGGCAGGATTTGATCAAATAGTTAATTCCACCGATGGTCTCGAAGCTTTAACTGGTGTCGGAAAAATAATAGCCGCTCCTGTGACAGGTATCGTCAATACGGGAGTAGAAACGGTACAAAATGTTAGTTATTACGCTATGGATATGTTTGAAAAATTTGGTAATTTCTTTGGTTTTTAATAAAATACTAAATGATAATCAAAAAGAGGTGATTTTTAATGTTAGGTCTTAAATTTATCATTTTTAAACCCGAATTAGACTCTCAAGGGAGAAGAATCATTGACGAGGATAAAACCGAAAATAGAAATTTTTTTAATTTATTTTTAAGTCTTTTTTATTTGGCTATATCAGCTGCATTATATTGGGGTTGTATGAAACTAGCACCTATTATAAAAGAATATTCGTTTTTGTTACAAATAATTTTCTATCTTGTTTATACTTTCATCTTTATTGTTTGTGTATTTTTTTTATTTTGTGTATTGATCTCGCTTATATTAACCCCTGGAGATCGCTGTGGATTTAGAATTATTTTAATTCTTTTACAAAAATTTTATAATTCCCGAGATAACAAGAAATTAAAAAAGAACCTAAAAATAAGCAACCAACCAAATTCTGCAGAAAAAACAACTAATGAATTTCTACCAAAATAAAACCTTTTAAATTTTCTTAGACACCATCGGGGGGTCTTTTTCTTTTACCTAAAATACCAGCTAATCAACGCCCTGTACCCTATTTACTACACACCGTTTTTGAAGTAATTAATAATCAAAGCTACCAATTGTTGGTTACTTTTATTTGTTTTTGGCTCTTTTCAAATGGTTTAAATTTGATATGGATAGATTGTCTGCGTTTTGAGGGTAGCTCTATTACAGACAGCCCCCATCCAAACCGTACGAGCAAGTTTCCAAGCATACGGCTTTCCCGTTTATAATCTCTTTCGAGAACCTTTTATGTATTACTGCATAATTGGCTGTTATTCAGAGGTTTTATTTATTTATTTATTTATCTTTTTATTTTGTTTGGTTGAAATTATTTATTTGTTGATTGGTTTTTGAGTCGATGACAGTTTTTACAAAGTGCCATTGTTTCCTTATTCAAAATACTTTGCCAGTTGCGGTTTCGCACTGTTTTCGTATGGTGAATTTCCAATCTACAGTTTTTGGTTTGGCATAGTTCACATTGTTCCGCTTTCAAGCGGTCGGTGAGATGAGTTCTTCCAAGATAAATATGGGGATTAGGGATTATATCGGGGTTTATCCCTTTATAATTTCTCATCCTTTTTATTCTCTCCCAGCTGTACTCTGGCCAAACATCGTATTTAGGTTTATTCTTTAGGGTGTATTTTACCCCCCAAGAATTCCCAATGTTTAATTTCTTCCGAACTCTAGCGAGCGAAGTTTTTTCTTTACCCGCTAGGGTCTTTAAACATGAGTACTCGGCGATATATGCTAGTTTCGTTAGTTGGCTTAGATTCTCTCCATAGGCGAAGTATCTAATTACCCCTTCTACAATTCTTTTGTAGGTGCGGATTATTTCTAACCTGTCCCGATTAATTAATTGTTTGTTGTGGGTAATTTTTCCTATCATTAACCACTGTTTGCATCTGTTATTTACCTCATTCTTGGGAATGAGAATTCTAACATTGCCATTTAAGGATTTTTTTGTTACTTTCTTTTTTATGGCTGATGCTGTGGGGATAATTTTTATCATATACGAGAGAAATCTTAACCCTTTATGGGCTGGAACAATTTTAGACTTATCATAAGCTATTATTAGCTTTGAGTCTTTGAGCCAGTTGACTACTTTGTTTTTCATTTCCTCAGCTTGGTCTCTTGTTCCCGTACATCCAATAATGAAATCATCAGCATAACGGATGTATTCCACTCTTATATTTTGATTTTGGTTAATCTGCTTATCTACTTTGATTGACTTACCTTTTTGTTTTCTGATAAGTTTCCTATATTTTGGGTTCGTCTTTTTGATGGGTATCCCTTTCTCTATTAGTTCATTTATTTTTATGTCAATCTGATTCAAATAAATGTTTGCTAACAACGGTGATATAATCCCACCTTGTGGTGAACCCGAATAGGTTTGTTGGAATTGGTAATTATCCATAATGCCCGCTTTTAACCATTGCTTAATGGTTTGGAGGGTTTTATTTTTATGAATATCCTTTTCCAGCATTTTCATTAAGATATGATGGTCAATGGTGTCAAAGTATCCTTTGATGTCTATTTTGATTAACCATTTTATTCCTTGGAATCGTTGTTTGACACGTTTGATGGCGTCATGACAGGATTTTCCAGGTCTAAAGCCAAAGCTCCATTCTGAGAATTTTAATTCATAGAAGGGATTTAAGAGTTGGTACAGTTTTTGTTGTTGTACGCGGTCATTAATCGTTGGAATTCCTAATGGTCTTTCTTTACCATTTGGTTTAGGGATGAATACGCGACGAGCTGGTTGGGGTTGATACTTACCTTCTCGATAATCATTATTTAGCTTAGTTAACCATGCTAAATCTTTATTATCGATGGTTTCGTAATCAACACCAAAGGTTCCCGCTCCTCGATTTCTCGCAATTCTATTAAAAGCAATTGTGGTATTTTCCAAGGAATTCATCCCTTTTTGTAATTCCTTTTTTAGTGACTTTTTGTTTAAAGATAACTTCTGAATCTTATTCAGTAAGTTCGAAAGCTTAAAAGAAATTTTTAATTCTTCTTTAGTTGATTGCATTTTCATCAATCTCCTTTCTCCCGAACTGAATAATCATTATAAATCTGACTCTTTCGCCCTAGAGAGGTCGTTAACCTCCGTCGTGGGTGGGCGATTGTCGTTGTTATTCCAAACCACGTTTTCCTCCACCGACTACTAAAAGTCTCTTTTTCCTTGCGCCGATGGTCTTATTATTATTCCATCTTTTAACTGCTTTCGCCGTGGCGTTTAGGAATCTGAAATTTCCGTCATAAATCTACCTGACAGGGTTAGGTTCGCTTTCGTGGGTTCTGGAGGGACACTGCTGTCTTTTTTCCTCATGTCAGTTCCTTGGATGCTTTACTCATCTAAGTACATGTTCCACGAGACTCCGAGGCTACCGCTGGACGGTTATTTAGGGATAATTCATAAAATCATTCAACAATTTTTCATGAAATCCTCGGACACCCAGTTTCATTAACTTTCTGGGAGGTTGCAGAATTACGATATTTTCCGCGATTAGGGCGTTTCAGCCTTCTCCATGCCTATCATTCGTCTGGCAGTCTCATCTTGGGTAGTTAATTCCCCTCAATCCGCTTTAACAATCTGCTGTAACTCATTATTCTTTCGTCAAATGAGCCGATTGTTTGACGTCTCAACATTATCCTAGTTGAGGCAATTGGTTAGATTACTTTACTTATGCGTTTATTTCCGCCCTTGAATTTCTGTAATTTGGAACAATTTTTTTTACATTTGAAAAAGTTTTAAAAAAAATAACCCCTCACTATATACTTAACGACAAAATTAAAAAAAATCGCCAACAAAATAAAAAAATATTTTTTTTATTCTTTTTGAGTTAAAATATGAACAAATAAAAAAAATAAAAGAGGTTACAAAAACAAATGGCGAATCGCAGAGAAATTGAATTACTCCAATATGCTTTAATTGATAACCTCCCCCTTTTAAAAAAAATATTTTCCCTTTGGTTCAATTTTATCGAAAATATTTTACTGTTGGTAAAATTTTAAAATTATTAAAAATTGACCGTAACAAGATAACGACAATAACCTTTTAAATTACTAAAATATGATTCAATCACCGCATTTTCGTTAGGCGAAGCTTTCGCACTCATACTAATCATAAACCCTTTTTTATTTAAATATTTTTGAAAATAAATACTTTGGTAAACTTTTCCTTGATCAGAATGGATAAAGCAGGGTTTTTTTAATTTTGGAATTTGACGGAAGGTTTTTTTAACCAATTGAAGATTCCTGTTTTTTCCCAACGATGAAGCCACAATTTGATTATTATAACCATCGATAATCGTTGATAACCAAAAACGCCCTGTCGTGGTTGTAAAACAAGTTAAATCAGTATATAATTTCATGAAAGGTTCGTGCGCCCGAAAATCTTTTTGGATGAGATTTTTTTGGGTTTTTTGAAATT
>JAUZJE010000015.1:0-12336 GCA_032886695.1 'Waltheria sp.' little leaf phytoplasma | reverse complement strand
AAACACAATCAGAAAATGATCAACTAGACACACCATCAAAAAATGATGATAAAACAGAACCAGAAAAACTAGAACATGATGATCAACCAGACACATCAAAAAATGATGATAAAACAGAACCAAAAAATAATATTATTATTGACATGCAATCAAAAGAATCAGAAAATAATAATGTTAGAAAAAAGAAAAGAGGATAAAAAACAAAAAAATTGAAATGAAAAAACATTTTATATTCAAATATTGGTTAAGAATTTGAAAAATTCTTTTTATCTAAAAAACAATATATGTCCTAACAATTTTTAGCAAAATTTATTGTTAGGACATTATATTTTTTGATAAACGGTTATAAATATTTTAGAAGGGATTTTTTCATTTGATTAATACAAATAATATTTTTAATTTTATTGTTTCTATCTTTCATAAATATAAGTCTTTTTCTAATAATTATCAGGCTAATGGTGATTTATTTACAAATACTTTGACACAAATGAGATATATGGATTTTCAAGCCAAATTATTTAGCATTTTGTTAAGTCTTTTTTTAATATCTGGTATTATTTTTTTTTCTAAATATATTTCGAAACATAAACTCAGTTTCGTTTTTTTAATATTTTTGTTTCTAGTATATTTTGAAGAAATATAAAATCAATTTTATCAATTTTGTTTTTATTAATTAAAAATTTTTACTTAATATTTAAATTTTATAAGTATTTTTGTATTTATTTATTTTTTGTTATTCTTTTATTATCTTTTGTTTAATATAAGAAACAAAAATATCAAAAAAAATTTTTATTATAGTAAAAAAATATATGTCCTAATAATTTTTCACAAAAATTTATGATTAGGGCATTTTATTTTTTTGATAAACTGTATAAATAAAAAAAATACCTGAATACAAAAATTAATCAGATATTTAAAAACTACAATGAGGTTTATAATGAAATTTACTTTTATTGTAATATTTTTAACAGCTATTTTCAATTTGTTTTATTATCGTTTTAATATGATTCAAGATATTTATAATATTACTATTTCTATTACTTGGTTAAATACTGTTTTTCAAAGTAATTTAGCTACAATTGAAATTATTTGCTTATTTTTTACTTTTAAATTTTTCTTAAATGATTATCACTTAGACGTTGGGTTGACTAGTTTCTTAGCTAAATTTAATTTTTTTGTGTCTTGTTTATTTACTCCTTGTTCTTTAAATCTTCAAGAATTAACTTGTTTAACTCGTTTTACTAGTTTATTAAAAAAATCATCTTCTCAAAACCAAATTCAAACTTCTTCATCTTCCCCTCGGCGTTTTTAAAATGCTTAATAAAAAAAAATATTCTAATTTGAGTTGGATTTTAGTTGTTTGTGCTTTGTTATTAATTCTCTTGTTTTTACTATTAGGATGGTTTACACCCTCTTTCTCAGTTGATGATTTAATTGAAGCGGAAGAAGAATCAACTTGTCAGGAACCTTATGAATTGAATGAAATTTCTTATCAAGAATTTATTGCCAAAAAGAAAAATGAACTTGTTGCAACTAACAATTCTCGGATTAATCATAAACAAAACGAAATTAATACTATTAATCAAAATATTTCTGAATTATCAAAAAAAATAAAATTAGAATCACCAGATAATGAAGAAAATGATAAATTAAATAAAGAAATTTCTGATTTATCTATAAAAAAAAATTTACTTGAGAAAGAAATTGATGAATTAAAACGAGCAAAATATATGTATTTATTCGAAAAATTTCTTAAATTACAGAAAATTTTATCGCAAAAAGATTATTTGTTCGTGGATCGTGATTTATATTTGAGAAGTCGTGAAATTGGAGATTCTTATCAGAAAATAATATCAGAATTATCAAACTCAAATACATTTGATTTAGATGAAAAAAAAATAGAACAAATAGAAAAAGATTATAGTAAATTGAAGAATGATTTAGATGAATTAAATTCTGATTATAATTTGTTAATTATAAATCAATTTAAAGATAAATTGTTAGGAAAAGAAAAAGAATCTGAAATTCAAGAATATCAACAACGCCAATCTTATCAACAACCGCAAAATTATGAATCTCAAGTTGCTAGTTTTTTCAATAGTGGTGAAAAATATTCTCTTATTAAAAAAATTATGAATTATGGTAAATCTTTATTTAATGATTTAGCTAATATTTTTAAATTTCATCGTAATAACGATATTAGTAACTTCTTTAGTTAGTAATAATTAATTTAATGAAAAAGAAATAAATATGGATAAATAAAATTTTTTAATTGTCAATTTATGAGCTGTTTCCGAACTGACAATTTTTACTTTTTAAAAAATCTTAAAGACTAACTATTAAGTTAGTCTTTTTTTGTTTAAAAGATTAAAAAATAATTGTCTATCTTTTCTAAAAAAATTTTTTTAGAAAGGAATGGAATATTAAGACAAAAAGTTATTTAAAGAATTTTTTAAAAAATAAAATAAAAATAATTTAGTAATAAGAGATCTTTATCTTTGGTAAAAAAACTAGTTTATCAATTTGAATATTATTTTCGTGTTTTAACTAAAAAAGATGGTTTAGTAACTTAATCAAAGCTTTCGATTTAGGTTATGATTTTATCATCTAGGCTACTTTCGCCATCAAATTCGCAATCAGAGAACTAATCAGAAAAGTCATTCATCTTCAATTCCTTAAAAAAGATCATAAATCGAATAATCTTGCTTTTCAAGAAGAGTTTTATGTACCATTACACTGCACCCTCAAAAATATTACAACTAAATAATTGATTAATAATCATTAAGATCAACTTATCAGTTGATTTTGTTATTTTTTAAAAAAAAATAAAAAGTTAATTTTCAGCTTTTCTAAAAATATTTTTAGAAAGGGAACTTGTGAATTGAAAAACATTATTTTTACTTTTTTTAAAAGATAAAAGTAATTTTCAGTTACGTGAAAAATTAATAATATTACATTTCCTTTTAGTCAAAAAACTAGTTTAGCAATTTATTAAAAAAATATTTAGAAAAGAGAAATAACACCATTTTAACTAAAGAAAAACAATATCTTAATTCCGTCCGATCATGAACCAATCCTCAAAATTGATTTCTAATTAGCAGTTAATTCTAAAGATCCAGTGTATACGGAAGGAAGCTTATCCATCCTAAAATATACCAATTATGAAGGTCAAACTAAAACTAACCCCAAAGTTATGTTTCCAAATGTCATCTTTTTAGATAAGAAACCTTTCAACCATAAACCCCCCCAAGATAATTTACCTTTTTAAACATAAATTAATAAGGAACCGAAAACAATAACCAATCCAGAAGAAAAAGTAAAAAAAAGCAAATAATATTAAATTATGATATAATTTTAATATGAAAAATAACTTTTGAAAGGAGAAACAAATAATGAAAAACCGTAAAAACCCAATTAACATTTTTGATGTTACCAATTATATTGTTGATAATTTTCATAAAAAATATGAACTTACCCAAATGAAATTACAAAAAATCATTTTTTATGTTTACGTACAACATTTAATTGAAAATAACGGTTTACCTTTATTCAAAGATATTTTAGAAGCATGGCAATATGGTCCTGTTTTTCCTAATTTATATTTAAAATTACAACATCATCGCAACTACCCCATTACCCAATCAATTGCTGAAGGACAAGCGAGTAAGTTGCAACCTGAACACAAACAATTAATTGACAAAATAGTCAACCAATATGGCGCTTATACGGCTAGTCAATTGGTGGACAAAACCCACAACGAAGAACCTTGGAAAATTAATTTTTTAGACGCCGATTGGAGTTGTAACATTATTTCAGATGAGGATTTGTATCAATTTTATGCTAAACAAAATAAATAATTTATTTCGTTATACTTTTTCTAAAAAGAAAGTTAATCAAAATTTTAAATTTTCTTTTAGATTTAAAGATTTTAATGCAAAAGAAATAGAAGAAATATTGTTTGCATTAGATAGAAAATATATTGGTTATACAATTCAAGAAGTGCAAAAAATGACACAAAACACAGAAAAATTGAATTCACCAAAAGAAATAAAAAAAACTTTTGGTTCAAATATTTTAAGTTTAATTGGTGATCATCCTTTGCATAAAATTCCTTTAGATCATCAAAAACGTCTTTATGGTATTTACGAAAGTTTTTGTTTTTATATTATTGCCTACGACCCAAAACACAAAGCTAGATAGAATAATGATCTCTTAAAAGCTTCTTTTTTTTGGTTCTTTTGGCAAGGATCTTTATAAAGATAATTTTCTATCGCTGGAACTTTGTTCACAAAATGATATTGATTTTGAAAGTTTTTTGCCACATCTTAATTAATAGGTTGATTGTTTAATTCTCTTTTCTATATATTTTTTTTAATTTTTGCATAGCTTGTGTTTTCATGTTTTCAACTTATTTTAAAGATAAATTCAGTTGTTCAGCAATTTCCGCGTTGTTATAATAATTTTGGTAATCTTCATTAATATTTCTCAAAGGAACCCCAAAGCTGAAATGGATAATTTGAAATTATTTTGTGCTTAATTTCGTTTTCGCTTTTTTAAAAAAAAATCATGATGCACTTGGGTTAACCACAATTGATACGAATTAAGATTATTTATGGGATATGGTACATAAAACTCTTCTTGAAAAGCAAGATTATTCGATTTATGATCTTTTTTAAGGAATTGAAGATGAATGACTTTTCTGATTAGTTCTCTGATTGCGAATTTGATGGCGAAAGTAGCCTAGATGATAAAATCATAACCTAAATCGAAAGCTTTGATTAAGTTACTAAACCATCTTTTTTAGTTAAAACACGAAAATAATATTCAAATTGATAAACTAGTTTTTTTACCAAAGATAAAGATCTCTTATTACTAAATTATTTTTATTTTATTTTTTAAAAAATTCTTTAAATAACTTTTTGTCTTAATATTCCATTCCTTTCTAAAAAAATTTTTTTAGAAAAGATAGACAATTATTTTTTAATCTTTTAAACAAAAAAAGACTAACTTAATAGTTAGTCTTTAAGATTTTTTAAAAAGTAAAAATTGTCAGTTTGGAAACAGCTCACTTATCCAGAATATAAAGAAGTTGATGAATTATTAAGAAAGGATTGTTTAAAAAATTATTAAAAGTTTATTTAGAATCAGGAAAAATATTTGAAAAAAAATCTTGAATAATACGGATAGATTAATTGTGTTTTATTCAGCGATTTATTTTTGCTGTTTTATTTACAATCAGCCCCCGTCCAAACCGGACAAGCAAGTTTCCGAGCATCCGGCTTTCCATAATTTACTCTCTTCCGAGAACTAGTTTCCCCTCACAGTTGACTAGTTATTTATTCTTATTGTTCTTATTCTTTCTGATATCATGTATTTGTTGATTGGTTATCTTACGGTGACAATCTTTACACAATACCTTTGTTCTTTTATTCATAATACTTCGGCGGTGCGCATTGCGGACCGTACCAATGTGATGAATTTGAAGTTGGGTTGCTTTATCGCAATTCTCACAACTTTCCGCTTTTAGACGGTCAGTTAGATTCGTACGACTTTGGGATATAAATCTATTAATGGTAAATTCAAGTTTTCCCTTGTAATTACGCATTTTTATAATTTTGTCCCAAGAGGAAACCTCCCATGGTTCGTATTGGGTTTTTCCTTTATTAAGCCCCAAGTTGAACCTATTTTATATTTCTTTCGAACTCTAGCAATTGACGTTTTCCGTTTCCTTGCTAGTGTTTTCAAACAGCTATATTCCGCTAGATAACTTAAGTGAGTCAAAACACTTAGATTGTTAGCCAAACAAAAGTATTGGATAATTCCTCTAACAATTGTCTGATAGGTCCGGATTATTTCTAATTCGTCTCTATCTGCTAATGTTTCGTCGTGTTTCACCTTTCCCTTTTTTAACCAATTATATTCATCTCCATCTTCTTTGGCTTTCGCTTTGGGAATTTGGATTAGAACCTTGCCATTTAAGGAATTCTTGGTAGTTTTCCTTTCCCGGGTTTTATTGGTGGGGTTCACCTTAATCATATAGGATAGAAACCTCGTTCCTTTGTTGGCTTTCACAATTTTGGACTTATCCTTACTAATCGTAAGGTTCAGATCTTGCTTTAGCCATTGCGTTACTTGGTTTTTGATGTTATACGCCTCATCATATTCCCCTTTGACACCAATGATAAAATCATCAGCATAACGGATATATTCAAATCTTATTTTTGGATTGACTATCAATTACCAGACTATGATGTTGGTTTTTAGACCATGCTTTCTTATATTCTGGGTTATTCTTCTTAATCGGCTTTCCTTCTTTAATCAGTTCTTCCATTCTCAGGTCAATGTAATGTAAATATACATTCGCCAACAAGGGGGAAATAATCCCTCCTTGAGGAGATCCTGATAGCGATTCGTATTTGATCCCATCTTTCATGAAACCGGCTTTCAACCACTTGTTAATAGTTGAGAGCGTTTTATTCTTTTTGATAAACTGATTTAAGGTTCTCATCAGAATCTCATGATTGATAGTTTCAAAATAACCTTTTAAGTCAATTTTGACCAGGTAATCTATTCCTTTAAATCTTTGTTTGACGCGTTTGATAGCGTCATGACAAGATTTTTTGGTTCTAAATCCCAAACTCCATTCTGAGAAGATATTTTCGAAATAAGGAGTTAAGAGTTGTTCCAGGCATTTTTGCATCAGTCTATCTTTGATGGTCGGTATGCCCAAAGGTCTGGTTTTTTTATTATCGTTAGGAATGAAGATTCTTTTAACTGGTTTGGGGTGGTAACCGTTATTGACGTATTCCCGATGGTATCTTTCTAATCTTTCTAGATTAATCCCATCGATGGTTTCCTTGTCAATTCCGGGGGTACCCGTTCCCTTGTTAGCCGCAATTTTATTAAATGCTGTTAACGTGTTGTAAAAGTTATTCATTCCCTGCTAAGGAGTAGCCATTTGATGAACAATATTGAATCTTATTCAATGTTCGTGAAAGTTTAGTTTCTGGTGAAACCGTTGTTGACATGATATATCAACTCCTTCTTTGATGTCATTGAATAAATAATAAATTACTTTCTTCTTTCGCCCTATAAGAGTGATTAACTCTCTTCTGGGTAAGACGATTAACTAAATTATTCCAAATTTAGGTTTATCCTTACGACTACTAAGAAGATTCTTTATCCTTGACCATCCAGACTTTATTTCTGAATTAGTAAATTTAATTACTTAGTTTTAGGATTCTCCAAGTTACGCTAAATTTCTACCTTAATTCTTTAGGGGAAGTATCCTCTTTTTTTTGAGAGGCTGATTCCAGGTTTTCTTATTTGATAAACTACTCAGTACTCAAAATATATACTAGTAGGCTCTGGACTGCCCGTTTAAGCAACTTCCGAGACAGGTTCAGAAATTACATCAATTTACCTTCTTAGGCCATTTCAGGCTTCTCCATAAAATTATTCGGTGGCGGGGTCATCTTGACTAATTTGCTTTGGTCTTAACCCGCTTTTATGGTCTGCTCTAATCCGACATTCTTTCGTCTGCCCGACCGACCATCTCCTTTCAGGGTTTATCAGCCCTGGTTATTGGTTAAATAACAGGAAATTTAGGCATCTTTGGCGCCCTTTTGATTTCTGTAAACTTCAAGTATCTCGCCAATGATTAAAAATAAAAAAAATTTTATACCTTTTTTACTTCTCAAAAATGCCATAATTTGTTCATCAGTCTTTGTTTTGCTAAAAATAATTCTTGAAATAAAATTTTTTCTAAAGGAAGTTATTATTTTAGAATCAAAAACATCTAAAATTGTTGTTTTAAAATCTTGATAATGATCATCGATTTGGAAATTTATAAAAAATTCTAAAATATTTAGATTCCTATTGTTATAAGTTTCAGTCATAATTTTAACAGGAGTATCTTCGCTGATTTCTCTCAAAAATTTTACAATTTCTTCATCGGTTTTAGATTTATCAAAAAAAATAGGAATATAATTTTCTTGCACTGCAAATTTTAATTTTTCATCAGCTACATCTAAAACTTTTTCTTTAAAATAAAAATAAACATAATCTTTCTGATATTCTGAAATTTTTTGATATATATTTTTTTCCGAATTTTGATTATATAAATTGATTTCTGATGATTTAAATAAATTTTTTTCATCACAAATACGGATAGATTATTGGCGTTTTGTTGATAGCTATCAACTATTACCAACAGCCCCCGTCCAAACGGTGCGAGCAAGTTTCCCAGCACACCGCTTTCCCTAATTTATCCCTGTTCCGGGTTTAACTTCGTGTCACCACTAGTTAAATGTTTATTCTTAACCTTTTTGCTCTTTTCGAATATTAATAATATCCCTCATTTTCTGGTTAGTCCTCTTGCGATGACAAACCTGACAAAGTACAGTCATTTTTTTATTCATCATACTTCGCCAATTAGGTTCCGACATTATGGATTTCTAGGGATTGATTTTCCGACTGACAGACTTCACATTTTCGTGATGTTAATCTGTCAATTAATCTGGTTTGCCCTTCAATGTCAATCTTAATCAAATAGTTGATACCCTTAAATCTTTGTTTTATCTGCTTAATAGTGTCCAACCTAGATTTCTCGAGTCTAAATCCAAAACTCCATTCTGAGAAGATATTCTTAAAGTAGGGAGTTAGTAATTGTTTAAGGTCTTTTTGAATGATTCTATCTTGGATGGTGGTGATTCCGAGTGGGGAATATTAACTATTTAACCGGTTTTTGATTATCTTGGTGGTGACGTATTTTTGGTGATATTTCTCTAATTTGTTTAAGTTCATATCATTTATTGTTTCCCCGTCTATTTTCGGTGTTCCTGCTCCCCCCATTATTGGTGACAACCTGATTAAAATCGAGATAGGTATTAGTTAAGTTGTTTATTCCCTATTTGAGTTCTTGTTTTAATAAGTGTTTAAAGATTGGTCATGAATTTCACAATAAATTACTTTCTTCTTTCGCCCTATAAGAGTGATTAACTCTCTTCTGGGTAAGACGATTAACTAAATTATTCCAAATTTAGGTTTACCCTTACGACTACTAAGAAGATTCTTTATCCTTGACGATCAGGGCTTTTATTTCCTGATTAGTAAATTTAATTACTTAGTTTTAGGATTCTCCAAGTTACTCTAAATTTCTACCTTAATCCATTAGGGGAAGTAACCATTTTAAACAATGGCGAGATTCCAGGTTTATTATGTGATGAACTATCCAATACTTATGCTTTATATTGATAGACTCTGGACTGTTCGGATAAAGCAACTTACGAACAGGTTTTGCGATTACCTCAATTTACCTTCTTAGGCCATTGCAGGCTTCTCCATAGGATTTACTGGGTGGCGAGGTCCTTTTGACTAATTTGCTTTGGTCGTAACCCGCTTTTATGGTCTGCTGTAATTTATCATTCTTTCGTTTGATAAACCGACCATATCCCTTCAGGGTTCATCTGCCCTGACTATTGGTTAGATAGTGTGAAATTTAGGCATCTTTGTCGCCCGCATAAACACAATAAGATTTAGAAAAAATTAAAGTTAAAAAAAACATAATGGATATTGAAAAAATTTTTAAATTCATTATTTTACTCCTTTTTTTATTTATTAAAAAACAAGAATAAATCAAAAATGTATGTATATATTATAATCTTTTTTTCAAAAAATTCAAAGCTATCAAATAACGAAAATCGTACTGCCCCCCATTCACTACACAACTAAATAAAGAGGTTACATCGGTAACATGGAATAAAAAATAAAACAAAGAATTAATAATCAAGACCAATTTAAAAATTGGTCTTTTTTTGTCTTTTAAAAAAAGAATATTTTTATTATCTATTTTTTATAAAATAACACAATAACATTTAGATTTTTGATAATTATAATTTGATTTTTCAATTTTTTTTGGTTGTTTTGGTTTTTGAGAAGGTTTTCTTTGAATAATTAAATCTTTTAGTAATTTTTGAAATTCTTTAATTTCAATAACTTCTCTTTTTAATAATTCATCAGCAAGGGGAGATAAAAATTCTTGATATTGTCGAATTATTTCTTGTGTTTTTGTTTGAGCAATATTTTTTATTTTATCTTTTCTTATTTCTAAAGAATCTGTTGATAAATATAAATCTCCTAAAAACCATCCTCTTTCTATGATATATTGAGTTGTTTTTTCGATATCTTGTTCATCATGTTGACCTCTACTTTTGATTTCTTCTATAGATGTTGTAATGTTTTTTTCCGCTTCTAAACCGCCATAATAAACAGATAATGCAAATAAATGTCCAAACGAATTATTTTTATCGAAAGAAAAATCAGTGCTACCATCAATTTTTTCATCATCTTGTTTTAATGTTATTTTTTTAAGTTTTATGAGTCCTGAATACTCTTTACTTCTTTGGCTCAATTCGAAAGCAACTACAGCATGCCCTATTTCATGAAAAGACACAAATTTTTGTTTAGTCATAATATTTATTTTATTTATATTATTTATTATTTCTTCATTTTCTTCTAAATTTGTTTCTGTAATTTCTTGAATTTCTTCATGAAATAAATCTTCCATAGCCATAACTTGATCATTATTAATAATTAAAAAAAATCCTAAACTAATAAATAAAACGAATTTAAACATTAATTAAATTTCCTTTTTGTTTTTATTTCTTAAAATTTAACATATTGGAAATTGTTAAATTTTATTACCATTCACAAGGATGGTTCCTTTATTATATCAGCTTCTTTAAACGAATTTATCTTAGTTATATTTATCTTGTTATATTTATCTTGATAAAGTGACAAATTTTTTCGAATAGTATTAAAGTGAAGATGGCAATCAGTTAATTTAAAATCAGAATTATGAATAAAAGTTTCGCTAAGATAATATTCTTTGTTGTTTTTTAAAAAAATGTTTAGGGCTGCTATATTTAACAATTAAATAATTACTAAAAATATTAAAACCAAATAACTTATTAATAATCTATTCAAGATAAATTTATCAATTTGTCTTTTTATTTTTTAAAAAGAATAAAAATTTTCTAAAGTTTGAAAAAAACCTAAATTATTCTTCTTTTGATTCTAAAGAAGAGAAAGGCGCTAATACTATAACAAACAATTTTTATTAATTATGAATCAGGACGCCAAAGATGCCTAAATTTCCTGTTATTTAACCAATAACCAGGGCTGATAAACCCTGAAAGGAGATGGTCGGTCGGGCAGACGAAAGAATGTCGGATTAGAGCAGACCATAAAAGCGGGTTACGACCAAAGCAAATTAGTCAAGATGACCCCGCCACCGAATAATTTTATGGAGAAGCCTACAATGGCCTAAGAAGGTAAATTGAGGTAATCGCAAAACCTGTTCGTAAGTTGCTTTATCCGAACAGTCCAGAGTCTATCAATATAAAGCATAAGTATTGGATAGTTCATCACATAATAAACCTGGAATCTCGCCATTGTTTAAAATGGTTACTTCCCCTAATGGATTAAGGTAGAAATTTAGAGTAACTTGGAGAATCCTAAAACTAAGTAATTAAATTTACTAATTCAGAAATAAAGTCTGGATGGTTAAGGATAAAGAATCTTCTTAGTAGTCGTAAGGATAAACCTAAATTTGGAATAATTTAGTTAATCGTCTTACCCAGAAGAGAGTTAATCACTCTTATAGGGCGAAAGAAGAAAGTAATTTACTATTTATTCAATGGTATCGGGGAAGGAGTTAATAACTAATGTCAACAGCGGTTTCACCAGAAACTAAACTTTCACGAACATTGAATAAGATTCAATATTGTTCATCAAATGGCTACTCTCTGAAAAGAGAACTCCAGCAGGGGATGAATAACTTTTATAACACGTTAACAGCATTTAATAAAATCGCGGCTAACAAGGGAGCGGGTACCCCCGGAATCGACAATAAAACCATTGATGGAATTAATCTAGAAAGATTAAAAAGATACCATCGGGAATACGTCAATAATGGTTACCACCCCAAACCAGTTAAAAGAGTCCTCATTCCTAAAGATAATGGAAAAACCCGACCTTTGGACATACCAACCATCAAGGATAGATTGATACAAAAATGCCTGGAACAACTCTTAACCCCTTATTTCGAAAGTATCTTCTCAGAATGGAGCTTTGGATTTAGAACTAAAAAATCTTGTCATGATGCCATCAAACGGATCAAACAAAGATTTAAAAGGATTGATTATCTTGTCAAAATTGACTTAAAAGGTTATTTTGAAACTATCAATCATGAGATTCTCATGAGAACCTTAAATCAGTTCATCAAAAAGAATAAAACGCTCTCAACCATTAACAAATGGTTGAAAGCCGGTTTCA
>JAUZJE010000014.1:0-12470 GCA_032886695.1 'Waltheria sp.' little leaf phytoplasma | reverse complement strand
AATCCGAACCTATCAAACAATTGTCCGAGGAGTTATCCAATACTTTTGTTTAGCTAACAATCTAAGTGTTTTGACTCACTTAAGTTATCTAGCGGAATATAGCTGTTTGAAAACGCTGGCAAGGAAATGGAAAACGTCAATTGCCAGAGTTCGAAAGAAACTTAATATAGGATTAACTCGGGGTATTCCTTATTATAATAAAGAAAAAAACCCCCAATTTGAACCATGGGTTGTCTATTCTTGGAATAGAATTAAAAGAATGCGTAATTACAAGGGAAACCTGGACATTATCATTAATAGATTTATATTCCAGAGTCGTACCCATCTAACTGATCGTCTAAAAGCGGAACGTTATGAAAATTGCGACAAAACAACCCAACTTCAAATTCATCACATTGGGACAATTCGCAATGCGCATCGCCAAAGGATCATGAATAAAGTATTGTGTAAAGATTGTCATCGAAAGGTAACCAATCAACAAATACACGATATCAGAAAGAATAAGAACAATAGGAATAAATAGCTAATTAACCGCGAGGGAAAACTAGTTCTCGAAAGAGAGTAAATTATGGAAAGCCGGATGCTTGGAAACTTGCTTGTCTTGTATAAAACGCAATTAATCTATCCGTATGTATTAAAAAAATTATATCTCTTATAGTCATAAATAAAAAATTCTTACTTTCGCATTGATGAATCTTTTTAATTATAATACAAAAAAATAAAATTATTTATTTTTAAATTTTTTAGTTTTATTTTTAATAAAGAAAAATCAAAAAAAGATCAACTTATCAGTTGGTCGAAAATTTATAAAAAAATTTATTAAAGACCAAAGATATAAAGTCACTCTAGAATACGATCAAGTTACTAACAATATTATTAAAAAAACGGTCTATAACTGGGATGGCAAAATAATTTGGTTTGTAACTGAATATAATCAAAAAACCAGTAAGTGTGTTAAAGCAATTTATTATCGAAATAATAGTAAAATTATTGAAGCCATCTATGAAACCATCCAGAAACTGGAGGAATCATCAAAAAAAATAAATTATCTAGAGGATGATGCGCAACGTAGGTGTCTCAATTAATAAATAAACAGATAATGAAAAAAAACTAAACTTAATAAATTATTAATATAATTTAAATTTGATTGGTATTTGCCATAGTTAAAATTTTCTTTTTGGGAAATGTTAATTTTGTTTCAAATAAATGAAAAAAGATAAAAATAAAATATTTTTTTAATTAATGTATAATTTTTCAAGACAATATAAAAATGTTTGTATATAAGATTGCTTTTTTTGATGTGCTATTTTATTTAATCTTTGGTATAATTCCCAGTTTTGATGTATTATCGTATTAATATCATTTAATTTTTTTTGGATGAATGTTGTATCTTTTGACTTTTGTAATATTTCTTTTTTTATTTCTGTTTTTTGTTCAATTAATTCTTTTATTTTATTTTCCATTTTATAAATTTCTTGATTATTATAAATTGTTATACCTTGAGTTTGCAAATTGCTTTTTTTCTCTTGTATGTCTTTTTTTTGAATCTTTATATTTTTATATATTTCTTTTTGCATTTTTTTAAATTTTTGAATTTGTTTGTTTGTAAAAATTATTTTTTTTGAAACTAAATCTATCTGTTGTTGAAATTCCATAATTTTGTTTTTATATTCTTTGATTAAATTATTAATAGCATTAAATTTTAATAAATCTGATAAAAAAATTTTTTTAAGAGATTCAATTTTTTCTTTTTCTTCTTTATTAATATCATTTAAAAATTTTTCCGAATCATTATTATCTTCTGAAATAATATAAGATTTAAGATTTTTTAATTTATAATAAACATTATTTCTTTTTAATTGAGATAAAGATAAATTTGATTTTTCAAATTTATTATGAGAAGATAAAAAACTTTTCTGAAATTGTTGATTTTTAATTTTACTGATGTTAATTTTTTTGAAAAAATTAATATTATTTAAAATTACAAATAATATTATAATTATAATAATTATAAATATTAAAAATTTTTTGGATAATTTAATAAATTTCATTTTTTGTTCCTTTTTTAAAAAAATTTATTTTTCGAAGCGAATAAATATATTTATATTTGAAATTAATTTCAATCAAATTTTTATTATTATCAAATATAATAAAAAAATATTTAATTTAAAATAAAATATTTTGGATTCAACAAATTAAAAAAATGTTATTTTAATTTTCAATATAAATTTCAATAATATTTGATTAAATATTTTATATATAGTTAATAAAAAAAACATTAATTTGCAAAGTATTTTAAAATTTTAATATAGAAATAAAAATAATACATAAGAAGTAAAATAGTTAATAGATTTTTAAAATTTTATTTATTTTTAGTACAATTTAAATATATTTTTAATTTTTTACAAATTATATAAAAATAAAAATTTATTATATCATAAATATCGCTAAAAATACCTAAATTTCCTGCTATTTAACCAATATCCAGGGCTGATAAATCCTGAAAGGAGATGGTCGGTCTAACAAACGAAAGTAGGTTAGATTAAAGCAGACCATAAAAGCGGGTTGCGACCAAAGCAAATTAGTCAAAAAGACTCCGCCACCAAATAATTTGATGGAGAAGCCTGAGATGGCCTAAGAAGGAAAATTGAGGTAATCTAACAACCTGTTCCGGAAGTTGCTTACACGGACATTCTAGAGACTACTAGTATATTACTCCGGTATTGAGTAGTTTATCAAATAAGAAAACCTGGAATCAACCTCTCAAAAAAATGAGGATACTTCCCCTAAAGAATTAAGGTAGAAATTTAGGGTAACTTGGAGAATCCTAAAACTAGGTAATTAAATTTACCAATCCGGACATAAAAGTCTGGATGGTTAAGGATAAAGAATCTTCTTAGTAGTCGTAAGGATAAACCTAAATTTGGAATAATTTAGTTAATCGTCTTACCCAGAAGAGAGTTAATCACTCTTATAGGGCGAAAGAAGAAAGTAATTTATTGTTTATTCATTAGGCGTCAGCTAGGAATGATTTTAAGTTAGACTTTCACGGACTATGAATAAGATTCTTGACCAATCTTTAAAACAACTCCCATTAAAAAAAGAAAATCAAACAAGGGATAAATAAACTAATTCTCGTTTAATTAGGTTGCTGTCAACCAAAGGGCAAGAACACCCGGAGTTGATGAAGAATAATAAGTGAAATTAATTTAATGAAATTGAATAAGGATCACCAAAAATACGTTTGTAATAGATTGACATTGAAGTTTATTTTAATCATATATTGAAGAGATTATTAAAAGCGAATATCTTTAAGAAAAGCTGGCAATATAAATCAATGTCTAGGTCTCCTTAAAAGGAAATTATATCTCCTTTACTAGTTAATATCTATTTAAATTATTTAGATAAAAAGTTTAAATAACTATTTAAAAAAGGAAAACAGCAACTGAAAATAAATCTGGAGTATAATAAAGGAAAGCGGTGTGCTGGAAAACTTGCTCGCACCGTTTGGACGGGGGGGATTATTTTTATAACTGTTCAAGAAACGCAAATTATCTATCTTTATTCATAAACAATTTAAGCAATATATTTTTTTAAATATAATTTAAAAATTATTAATCAAAAATACACAAATAATTAAATATGTTTTAAATTTTAATAGAAAAATCGATCATATACTTTTTTTTATAATTAAATTTATAAATATTTAAATTAAGAAAAAATTATCTTAAATTAGATAATAAATAATTTTCCATTTAATAACAAATTTTAAATTTATATTAATTTTTGAAATATAATTTGAATTTATTTTTATAATGCTTAATTATTAATTTTTAACATTAATTGTTATTTATAGTATTATCATCATATTTACTTGAAACATATAATATTTAATGATATTTTTTTACTTTAGGCAAAGTTTTTTGTATATAATTATATTTTTTTGTCTGATTTTGTTTATTTTAAATTTTTAATTTTTTGTTTATTTTGATGAAAGAATCTAATTTTAGAAGAAACAATTCGATTTAAATTAATGTTTGTTTTTAATTTAATGCCTTTGTAATTTGAACTATTTTACTATTAAATTTTTTTCTTTATAATTATATAATTCTTCTTAAACTAATATAATCTATTAGATATAAATTAATAGGCTGCGAATTTTCTTAATTTTTGAGATTTTAAAAATAAAAAATTTAATAAATATAAGATATTTATTTACAATTATTAAAATATCTTTTACTTGGGAATCGAATTTTCATTGTATTTGTATTATGTTCAAAAAAATTTGAAATTTGAGTTATCATTTAAAATTTATTATATATTAAAAAAATTGTTTTTAAGAAATTAAAATATATAAAGCTACTAAGATAAATATAAATCAATAAAAAAAATATTGTTAATATTTTTTGTTTATTTTTATATTCATATTATCGATATTATTTAAAATTTCCAATTAGAATAAATTTCTATTAATAATTATAGCATATAAATATTAAGAAGTTTAATAATTTTTTGAATTATGATTTTAATATATTGTTTAAATATAATAAATAAATATTGAAACAAATTTTAAGAATCGGAAAATTAATAATTGTAATTTAATCTAATTAATATCTAATTTTTAACATTAAATTGATAAATATAATCCACATAATTAAATTTTTATAACTATAATTTAAAGTTTACAATGTTTAGAGTTAATTATTTCTCGGTTTCAATGAATGAATAAAAATTATTTAAATATATAAAGGAAATATTGTGAAATTTAATATAATTTCTAATTTAAATTATTTTATTTCCGATTATTGTTTAAATTTATTATGTTTAACTAAAAAGAAATGAAATATAATAATAAAAATAATTATTATTAATTTTTATTTTTGGATCAAAATTTTTTTAAATTATTATAGAATATAAATCGTAAGATTAATAAATTAAGTTAATTAAATAATTTAATTTTTCAATAAAGGAATGTTTAGGAAAATTATGATAAAATTTTATTTTTATTTATATATTTTATTCATATTCATGAAAATTTCTATTTTGAATAATATTATTATAGCTGCACCATCACAAGATGAATTCATTAATGGAACTAGAAGGGCGCCAAAGAGGCCTAAATTTCGTGCTATTTAACCAATAGCCAGGGCTGATAAACCCTGAAAGGAGATGGTCGGTCGGGCAGACGAAAGAATGTCAGATTATAGCAGATCATAAAAGCGGGTTACGACCAAAGCAAATTAGTCAAAAAGACTTCGCCACCAAATAATTCCATGGAGAAGCCTGGAATGGCCTAAGAAGGAAAACGATGTAATGCCATAACCTGTTCCGAAAGTTGCTGAAACGGACAGTCCAGAAGCTACTAATATAATTTCTAGTATTGAGTAGTTTATCAAATAAGAAAACCTGGAATCAGCCTCTCAAAAAAGAGGATACTTCCCCTAAAGAATTAAGGTAGAAATTTAGTGTAACTTGGAGAATCCTAAAACTAAGTAATTAAGTTTACTAATTCAGAAATAAAAGTCTGGATGGTCAAGGATAAAGAATCTTCTTAGTAGTCGTAAGGATAAACCTAAATTTGGAATAATTTAGTTAATCGTCTTACCCAGAAGAGAGTTAATCACTCTTATAGGGCGAAAGAAGAAAGTAATTTATTGTGAAATTCATGACCAATTTTTAAAACAACTCTCATTCAAACAAGAATTCAAATAGGGAATAAACAACTTAACTAATAACCATCTCGCATTTAATCAGGTTGCCACCAATAAATGGGGGCAGGAATACCGGAAATAAACGAGAAAATAATAAATGATATGAACTTAAACAAATTAGAGAAATATCACCCAAAATAAGTTAACCACCAAGATCACCCAAAACCAGTTAAAAAGAACAAAAGGTCAAGAATAAACATTTAACCAGTGATGACACAAAGTTAAACCCAACACAGGGATAAATTAGGGAAAGCGGTGTGCTGGGAAACTTGCTCGCACCGTTTGGACGGGGGCTGTTGGTAATAATTGATAGTTATCAAGGAAACGCCAATAATCTATCCGTATTTGTTAATGTAATTGTTTCTAGTGATGATATTTTAAAAAAACATAATTTATTTCAAAAATATTTTGATTGGTCTTGTAAATATCCTAGTTATAATTCCGAATTAGAAGAATTTGGTATGATTTGGAAAATTAAAAATCCACCTGAAAATTTATTAGGTGTTTTTTTTGATGCAGGTAATAGAGATAATACAGATAATAAGTATACTTTAGAAGAATTAAAATATATAGCTAATAATGCTAAAAATATGTATATTTTTTGGAAATATAAAGAAAAATAATATATTTTTTTCTAGTATCAAAATAACTAATTTATTTTTTAAATTTTAATTTTTATTTATTTTTGAATTATTAAATAAAATTAAGAATTTTAATTGAGCAACAAATAAGAACTAAATATCTAGTTATCTGGATTATTCCAAAATTTTAGATACTTTTTTTACTTTTTTAAAAATCTTGAAGACTAGCTATTAAGTTAGTCTTTTTTTATTTAAAAGAATAAAAAATAATTTCCTTTCTTTTCTAAAAATGTTTTTTAGAAAGGAATTGAATGTTTAGACAAGAATTATTTAAAGAATTTTTAAAAAATAAAAAATAATTTAAAAATAAGAGATTAATTGAACTTCATTTACTTTTGTTTAAAAAATAGTTTATTAATTTAAATATTATCCACATTGTTTAATCCTTGCAGATTTAGAATAAGAAAGGATTTTAAGATTAATGAAAGAAGCCTTCGATAATTACCAAGATTTAGGTTATGACTTTATTGCTTATGTTGCGCTAATCATCAAATCAGAAAACAGAGAACTGATTAGAAATAGTCATTCTTCTTTATGCTTCTCAAACAATCATAAAAAGGATAATTTTTTTAAGAAGAATTTCATGCGTTATATTATCTCATAAATAAACTTAATCCTCATCAAATCAATTATGATTAAAATAAGTACATCATGAACTTTTTTTAAAAAAGATGAAAATGAAATTAAGAATAAAGGAATTTTAAATTATTAATTTTAAACAAATCGAGTTATTACAAATAGTAATGCTTTATCAACGTTCCGACAATTATATCTCGAATGATGTTATCTTTAGTCAAAGTTTACCAAAAAAACTTTAACTATTACAAGGATTTTCGAACTGTACTCTAGAAATGGGCGGAAATAAACGCATAAATAAAGAAATTTAACCAATTTCCTCAACTAGGATAATGTTGAGACGTCAAACAATCGACTCACCAAACGAAAGACTGGGGAGTTACAGCAGATTGGTAAAGCGGATTGAGGGGAATTAACTACCCAAGAAGAGACCGCCAGACGAAGGATAGGTAGGGAGAAGGCTGAAACGCCCTAATCGCGGAAAATATTGTAATGAGTAAACCTCCCAGAAAGTTAATGATTACTGGGTGTCCGAGTGTCTCGTAAAGTTATTATTTCTGACTTTATGAATTATCCCTAAGCAACCGCCTAAGCGGTAACTCGGAGTCACGTGGAAATACTTGGATGAATAAAACATCGAAGAAACTAACATGAGGAAAAAGACAGCAGTGTCTCTCCAGAACCCCCGAAAGCGAACCTAACCCTGTCAGGTAGATTTATGACGGAAATTTCAGATTCCTAAACATCACCGCCTAAGCGGTTAAAAGATGGAATAATAATAAGACCATTGATACAAGGAAAAAGAGACTTTTAGTAGTCGGTGGAGGAAAAAGTTGTTTGGAATAACAATAAAAATCGCCCACCCATGACGGAGGTTAACGATCTCTCTAGGGCGAAAGAGTCAGATTTATAATGGTTATTCAGTTGGGGAGAAAGGAGATTGAGGTAAATGCAATCAACTAAGGCAGAGTTAAAACCTTCTTTTAAACTTTCGAACTTACTGAAGAGGATTCAGAAGTTATCTTTAAACAAAAAGTCACTAAAAAAGGAATGACAAAAGGGAATGAACTCCTTGGAAAATATCGCAATTGCTTTTAATAAAATTGCCAGAAACCAAGGAGCAGGAACCTTTGGCGTTGATGATGAAACAATCGATAAAAAAGATCTAGCATGGTTAACCAAACTAAATAACGATTATCGAGAAGGAAAGGATCAACCCCAACCAGCTCGCCGCGTATTCATCCCTAAACCGAACGGCCAAGAAAGACCGTTAGGAATCCCAACAATAGCGGACAGAGTACAGCAACAAAAGTTACACCAACTCTTAAATCCCTTCTATGAATTAAAATTCTCAGAATGGAGTTTTGGCTTTAGACCTGGAAAATCTTGCCATGACGCCATCAAACGCTTAAACAGAGATTCAAAGGGATAAAATGGTTAATTAAAATAGACATCAAAGGATACTTTGATACCATTGACCATCATATCTTAATCAAAATGCTGAAAAAAAGATATTCATAAAAACAAAACCCTTCAAACCATTAATCAATGGTTAAAGGCTGGTATTATGGATAACCACCAATTTCAACAAACCTATTCGGGTTCCCCCCAAGGAGGCATCATTTCTCCACTATTAGCAAACATTTATTTAAATCAGATTGACATAAAAATAAATGAACTAATAGAAAAGGGATACCCATCAAAAGGACGAACCCGGAATATAGGAAACTTATCAGAAAACAAAAGAGTAAATCAATTAAAGTAGATAAGCAGATTAACCAAAATCAAAATATAAGAGTGGAATACATCCGTTACGCGGATGACTTCATTATTGGATGTACGGGAACAAGAGAACAAGCGGAGGAAATGAAAAACAAAGTAGTCAACTGGCTCAAAGATTTAAAGCTAACAATAGCTTATGATAAATCAAAAATTGTTACCGCAACCAAAGGCATAAGGTTTTTTATCCTATATGATCAAAGTAAAATCAACAGCAGCAAACATCAAGAAAAAAACTACCAAAAAATCTCTTAACGGAAAAGTGAGAATAATTATCCCCAAAGAGGAAATTAACAACAGATGTTATAAATGGACGGAAAAGGAAAAAATTATTCAAGATACGCAAACCGTTTACAGAGACAGATTAGAAATAATCCGTACCTTGAAACGCGTGGTAGAGGGAATAATCCGCTATTTCGTCTATATATCATAACTAATTTTTAGAATAATATTTCAATAATTTAATTGGAAAGAGAATAATTTATTATTAACACAATAAATAATTTTAGCCATTAATAATACACCACTTTATGCTTAAGAAGAACAAATGAAATATTTTTAAGAAATATTCCAAATAAGAAATAAGAATAGATAGAATTCAAATACAAATAAATACAATTAGACATCAAATACAAAATAATCAAAATTGATCCAATAAATCTTAGAAAAATTTGGAAAAAAAATTAAAATATTTTTTTGTTATAAAAACAAAGGAGATTGAATTAATAGTGTTTAAATTAAAAAATAAATTTAAAATAATAAGTTTTCGTTTATTTGTTTTATTAGTATTATTATTTGTAATTAATAATAATCAATTTATGGCAATGAAGAATAATAATTTATCAAATGAACTTAATAATTTAAATAAAGAATTAAATATATTATTACAAGAACAAGAACAAAATATAGCTAAAATCATAAATATTCAATATCATGAAGAAATAATGTCAGATTTTTTTAATAATAAAGTTCGTTTGAATCATGAAGCTATTGATAAAGTTAAAGAACGTATTTATATTTTAACCGAAAGAAAAATAATTGATGAAAAAATGAATGATTTTATTAATAAACGTAATGACGTAATTGTTCGAATATTAAATTCTAATGGTAGTGTTCATGTTCAAACTATTTTAGAACTTATACATCTAAATAGACAAGTTGACTGTTTAAATAGAAAAGAACAAAGATTAAATAATTTTTTAAAAATTTATCAAAAATATAACGCAAATAATGCATCTACTAGTTATTAATAATTAATAAAATAACTTATTAACCGGAAAATAAATGAAAAATTATGTTAGTTAAGAAAATTTTTATTTTTAATAAGTAATCTCGTATTTTATCATTATCTTACTTTCATTTATTCCAATTATCACCATTTATTATGTCATTAAATTCTATTCAATCCTAAAATGATTTTTAAAAAATCTAATTTATTAATTTATTTATTTAAAAGATAATTTAATTGAAATTGTAAAACTACTTTGTTATATAATACTAATTTAGAAAATTTTAGTATAAATATCACAATAAAAAACATTATTTTAAGCTATTATCTTTTATAAATTTTAAATTTAAATATTTTTATTTTTATAAAAGAAGAAATTATTTTTTTAGTCTTTGAAAATAAACAAGACTAACTTTTAAGTTAATCTTAAAAAATTTTTAAAAAGTAAAAAGTATCTAAATTTTTAAAAAATTTTAACCAACCCAGAATATGTTAGGTAGGGCTTATCAAAAAATAAACAACGTAGGATGGGCATCGACAGATGCCTTAATTTTAATTATAACCTCTAAACAAAATACTTCATTATGATGATAATTTATTTATTGAAATCAAAAGAGATTTCGCGATAGTCCAAAAAATAAATACCCCAAATCACGAAATGGCTGAAAAAAAGATTTAAATTTATAATTATTAAAGACAAATCTAAAATTATTTCGACTCATAAAGGAAACGGGGGGGTTCTTATCTTACATGAATGAATCGAAAGAAAAGAATTAGAAATAATTTAGACTTATAAAAAACCATTTTTAAAGAAATTATTAATTACTTTTGTTTAGATTTAGATGAATAATCACCAAATTAATTGCGGGAAAATATGAAGTTTTAGAATTAACTCCCCCATTTAACATCCGTCATACCCCCAAATCATACGTAAAGTTAACTGGCGTAGGATGGAAAAAACGATTTTGCTATGTAAAAAAATTTACATAGCAAGCATATCATCTATAAAGAAAAAATCAACAAATTTATGATATTCAACATTATAATTAACAAAGTTATCTAAAAATAATTTAATATAAAAATTAACTATTACAATTACTCTCATCAAGTTTTTTTGAAAAGAATAATAAGAATAAACAATTAACTATTGACTACATAAAGTTAATATTTAATAAAAAATTTAATTAAAGGATTCAACTATTTTAGGATTTTATTATCTGTTATTAATATGATTTAAAGCCTTTAATTAATAAAGAGTAAAATAAAATATTTATTACACATAAAACAATTATGAAGTATATTCTGCTATATTGTTGGAATAATAATTTCCATATTTGATTATTAATCAAATAAAGATTTTTTAAATATTGTTTAATTAAGTTAATAATTTTTTTAGAGAAAGTTAATTGTTGTTCAGATATTTTATTTATTTTATTATATAAATATTTTTTTTGTTCAAAATTAATTTCTTCAGTTTCAGTTAAAATCACGATAGTTCGATCTCTATCTTGAATATTTTGTTTTTGAGCTTCAATAATTTGATCTCTATTTTTAATAACTAGAACTCTATCTTCAATAGTTTGTTTTTGAGCTTTCATAATTTGATCTCCCTTTTTAATAGTTCGATCTCTATTTTGAATAGTTCGTTCTCGAGCTTCAATAGTTCGATCTCTATCTTGAATAGTTTGTGCTTGCTTCATGATTACTCGGTTTTTAACAGTTTCTAGATCAGTTTTATCTTGATGTAATTGTGTAATAGTTTGTTCTCGAGCTTCAATAGTTCGATCTCTATCTTCAATATTTTGTTTTTGAGCTTCCATAATTTGATCTCCCTTTTTAATAGTTCGATCTCTATTTTGAATAGTTCGTTCTCGAGCTTCAATAGTTCGATCTCTATTTTGAATAGTTCGTTCTCGAGCTTCAATAGTTCGATCTCTATCTTGAATAGTTTGTGCTTGCTTCATGATTACTCGGTTTTTAACAGTTTCTAGATCAGTTTTATCTTGATTTAATTGTGTAATAGTTTGTTCTCGAGCTTCAATAGTTCGATCTCTATCTTCAATATTTTGTTTTTGAGCTTCCATAATTTGATCTCTATTTTTAATAACTAGAACTCTATCTTCAATATTTTGTTTTTGAGCTTCAATAATTTGATCTCTATTTTTAATAACTAGAACTCTATCTTCAATAGTTTGTTTTTGAGCTTCCATAATTTGATCTCCCTTTTTAATAGTTCGATCTCTATTTTGAATAGTTCGTTCTCGAGCTTCAATAGTTCGATCTCTATCTTGAATAGTTTGTGCTTGCTTCATGATTACTCGGTTTTTAACAGTTTCTAGATCAGTTTTATCTTGATGTAATTGTGTAATAGTTTGTTCTCGAGCTTCAATAGTTCGATCTCTATCTTGAATATTTTGTTTTTGAGCTTCAATAATTTGATCTCTATTTTTAATAACTAGAACTCTATCTTCAATAGTTTGTTTTTGAGCTTCCATAATTTGATCTCCCTTTTTAATAGTTCGATCTCTATTTTGA